>JBJKSK010000346.1:0-7949 GCA_046704125.1 Desulfobacterales bacterium
AATTTTATTCAGGCATCACGCGCTATCGATCCATGCAGACGGCAAAAGTATTGCCAAATTATTCCCGAACATCGGGTCTTGTCAAGGCAAACCTTTCAGCCGGCGAATCGCTTGCATTTGCAATTGACACTGCCGCAGGCACATTCTATAGTCCAAAGTACTACATGTGCGCAAAGCCAGCTCCAAATTCCGATTTTCACATTTTTAGAACGCGAGACAAAAGACTGCCGCATCCAAAAGAAACCAATACCAGACACGGTGGGCAGGCAGCTTCGTGGCCACCATTTTCCACGGAGGAAAGTTTAGCATGAAATCCAACAATTTAATTTTTTTAGAAAATCTGGAGTGGTTCGACGAAACCGGAGAGACTCTCGTACGCCGATTTCCCGAGCAGGGTTCCGGTGAAATCAAGTACGGCGCTCAGTTGACCGTGCGGGAAAGCCAAGCAGCGGTCTTTTTCTACAAAGGCAAGGCCGTAGGGGCTTTCGGACCGGGGCGCCACACCCTCAAGACGGGAAACATACCGATTCTTACCAAAATAGCCAGCCTCCCCTGGGCGTTGAGCAGCCCGCTTCGCGCCGAGGTCTACTTCATCAACCTCAAGACCTTCACCAGCCTCAAATGGGGCACCCGGGATCCTGTGGCATTCAAGGACTCCCAGCTGGGTCTTATCCGGCTGCGGGCCTTCGGGGTGTTTAACCTGCGGGTGATTCAGCCGGTGCTGTTTATCAACCGGCTGGTGGGCACCCAGGGAATGTTTACCACCGAGGAGGTCTCCGAATATCTCAACCAGGTCATCGTCAGCCGGTTCAACGATTATATGGGAGAGACCATCGACTCCATCGTCAATTTGCCGGCACGCTATGACGAGCTTTCCGAAAAACTCACCAGTCGGCTGCGGGAAGATTTCGGCCGCTTCGGTCTGGGACTGGCTCACATTTACATTAACGCCATCACCCCGCCGCCGGAAGTTCAGAAAGCCATCGATGATCGCAGCCGCATGGGCGTCTTTGACGATATGAACAAGCTGATGCAGATGAAAGCGGCCATGGCCATGGAAAAAGCCGCCGGCGCCGACACCGGGGCCGGACCCGGCATGGGCACCGGCCTGGGGCTGATGCTTCCGGCCATGTTTGCCGGCTACTTTTCCGGTGGGAAGACCCCGGCGGGCACCACCGCAAAAACCAGTACCACCTGCCCCGGATGCGGCCGCCAGATCGACGAGCAGGCTCAGTACTGCGGTCATTGCGGCCATCATTTGATCGTCTATGCAAAGTGTGTTCAATGCGGCCAGAACCTTGCCCCGGAAGCCCGGTTTTGCTCGCATTGCGGGCAGCCCACCGAAGCCAAGCCCGAACCGAAGCCCTGCCCCCATTGCGGCGCGCAAAACTTGACCGAATCCCTGTTTTGCAACCAGTGCGGAGAAAAAATATCGACCTAACCATTGAATACCACTGTCCCCAATGCAGCGCCCCGGCGACTTTGGCTGAAACCGACCGGCTCTTTCGGTGCGATTTCTGCCGGGTTTCTTCGGTGCTGATCCCGCCGAATTTTTTCAGCTACCAGTTTCCGGCCAAGGCACCTGCCGGCACGTCTCTGATTTACGTGCCATACTGGCGATTCAAGGGGATGCAATTCTGCTGTACCGCCCAGGGCGTTCATGACCGGTTCGTGGACTTGAGCCATACGGCCATCGATCTTCCCCAGATTCCCGTCTCGTTGGGGCTGCGCAGCCAGGCACTGAAACTAAAATTTGCCTCCTTGGCGCCGCAAAGCCGATTTCTGGGTCCGACGCTTCCCAAAGACCAGGTACTGAACCGATTCCAGGCGCAATTTGCCGCCGAACCAAAGACTGCGGTGCTGCATCAGGCCTTTGTGGGCGAGACCCTGAGTCTGATCTATTCCCCGTTTTACGTAAAAGACCGTATCTATGACGCCGTGCTCAACGAACCGATTTCCCCCTTCCGGGATGAATCGTCGCCACCGTTTGAGACGCTATCCGCCAAAGCTCCGGGCCAACTGCGCTTTGTCGCCGCCATCTGCCCATCCTGCGGCTGGAACTTGGACGGCCGGCGCGATTCCCTGGCGCTGGCCTGCGCCAACTGCCACACGGTCTGGCATCCGGCGGGCCAGGAGCTCAAATCCATTCCCTTTGGCCATCTGCCCCCGACGTCTGATACCGATACATTTCTGCCCTTTTGGCGCATCAGCGCCAAAGTCAGCGGCGTAGCCATAGACTCCTATGCGGATCTGATCCGGTCAGCCAATTTGCCCCGGGTGGTTCAATCCGGCTGGGACACCCTGCCGTTTCATTTCTGGTGCCCGGCCTTTAAAGTCCAGCCGGCCACGTTTCTTCGAATCGGCCGAGCCATGACACTGGCCCAACCCAGGGCCGATCTCGTGGCCCGGGTTCCCGAGAAAGCGCTGCACCCAGTGACGCTGCCTTTGCTGGAAGCGGCCGCAGGCCTTAAAGTGACCCTGGCCAATTTCATCAAACCCGTCCAGACATTAGTGCGCCAACTGCCCGAAATCCGTGTCCGGCCCACGCAGTTTCACCTGATCTTTGTGCCTTTTGAAACCCGCCCTCACGAGTTTGTTCACCGTGAGATCCAGTTGGCCATCGAGAGCAGCCACCTGTCTTTGGCGAAAAACCTTTGAAAAACGAGCTGTGAAAATTGAAACGGCGTCTTGCCCGAAAAACGGCTGCCGGCGTCAGCCTCTCGGCAGATATAGCCATAATATGACCGCTGTTTCGTTCGGGACGCAGAGATAGAAAAATCAGGACGGCCGCTGCAAACCGGTCAGAGAAAGGGCCAGCAGGTCCTCAGGGTTTCGGATCAGCATCCGGGCACCGGCAGCAATCAGCTCCTCAGCGGGACGAAACCCCCAGAGCACACCGACGGAAAACATCCCGGCTGCAGCCGCCGTGGCCATGTCGATCGAAGTATCCCCGACAAACAGGCACTGCCTTGGCAAAACCGAAAGTTTTTCAGCGATCTCCAGGGCAGCGGCCGGATCCGGTTTTTTAGGTATCTCCGGCCGCGCCCCGTAGACGATCTGAAAACCCCACCCGTTTAGCAGATGGTCCACGATTGCCCGGGTCGGTTCATGGGGTTTATTGGATAAGATCGCCATCCGGACCTTTCTTTCGGACAAACCGGCCAACAGGTTTTCGATCCCGGCATAGGGCCGGGTCTTGTTGGCCCATCGCTTCGCGTAAGCCTCCCGCATGGCTGCCACATACCTTGAAAAATCAGGATCTTTCCGCAACACTTCGGGCAGGGCCTGGTAAACGAGCCGCTCGATGCCCTCTCCCACGAAATACCGGTAAGCCTCCATCGGGTGCACAGGAAGATGGGCGTCTTCCAAAACCATGTTCATGGCATCACCCAGATCCGCCAGAGAATTCAGCAGGGTGCCATCCAGATCGAATATCACGGCCCGAAACCGCATCAGGGGCTCCATAATTTTAAGACTCCAGACATAGTGCATTTCCGGTTGCAACCACAGCAGCACCCCGGACCATTTCAGGCTCGCCGCTCCTTTTGTGCTGCATCTCAATTTGGCCTAAAGCCCGAATTCCTTAACACAGGAAACCGCCTCTTTCAAACGCAACCCATTTGGCAGCGAGGCGATTCACAAAATAGTGGATCCCTCCACGGGCCTTTCATATCCGGATAGGCCAAGGATCTTTCCAGCCGGCGCAGAAACACAGGTCGGGAAACCTCCCTGGCGCCAAACCGCAGCAAGTGACCGGTGGTCATTTGACAATCAACAAGGTCAAAATGTTTAACCCGCAGGTAGCCCACCAGCAGGACAAAGGCGACCTTGGAGGCATCGGGCACCCGGGTAAACATCGACTCGCCGAAAAAAGCGCGACCCAGCGAAACCCCATAAAGCCCCCCCACCAGTTGATCCCTGGACCAGGCTTCCACCGAATGGGCATAACCGGCATCATGCAGCTGACAGTAGGCCTGAATCATCTCCGGGACGATCCAAGTGCCTTCCCGGTCCTTGCGCAGTTTGGCGCACGAGTCGATGACCTCGGGAAAGGCGGTGTCGACAGTGATGCGAAAAGGCGCCTGTCTGAGGGTGCGCCGCAGTCTCCGGGGAACGTGAAGGGATTCGGGGAAAAGCACCAGGCGAGGATCAGGCGACCACCATAAAATCGGCATACCGTCGGAATACCAGGGGAAAATTCCCATCCGGTAGGCAAGTACCAGACGCCCCGGGCTCAAATCGCCGCCCACGGCCAAAAGCCCGTCTGCCCTGGCCAGATGCGGCGGCGGGAAGGATATCTTTCGGGTCAGACGAAACACCGGCATGGATTCACCGCATCGAGGGCGGTCAAAAAACGACTTCCTCGACGAGTGCCTCCTCGACTCCAAAATCAAAGGTCAGCTCGTCTTTTATACAGTCGACAGACACCGCGCCTCCTTTGGTCAGCCGGCCAAAAAGGATTTCCTCAGAAAGCCGGTCCTTGATCGCGGTCTGGATCAGCCGGGAAAGCGGCCTGGCGCCGAAGGTGGAATCATAGCCCTTTTGGGCCAGAAAACGCCGAGCCGCAGGTGAAAGAGCTATCGCCACCTGCTTGACGGCCAGTTGCCCGTTGAGTTCGGCAATGAACTTGTCCACCACCATTTCCATGATGTCTAAGGTCAGCGCATTGAAGTTGATGATGGCATCCAGGCGGTTTCGAAACTCCGGGCTGAAAAATTGCTCCACAGCCCGTTTGCCCTTGCTTTTCGTCTCTTTCCGCGGATCGCCGAAACCGATGGTGGCACTGCTCATCTCCCGTGCCCCGGCATTGGATGTCATGATCACGATGACGTTTCTGAAATCGGCTTTCTTGCCGTTGTTATCCGTCAAGGTGGCATGATCCAAGACCTGAAGCAAGATGTTGTAGATATCCTGGTGGGCTTTTTCGATTTCGTCCATCAGCAGGACACTGTGGGGATGTTTCCGGATGCCGTCGGTGAGAAGCCCCCCCTGTTCGAAGCCGATGTATCCGGGTGGAGCTCCGATAAGCCGCGCCACGGCGTGTTTTTCCATGTACTCGCTCATGTCAAAGCGCATGAATTCCACCCCGAGATTAAATGCAATCTGGCGGGCCACCTCGGTCTTTCCCACCCCGGTGGGGCCGGTGAAAAGAAACGAACCGATGGGGTGCCCCGGGGTGCCCAGTCCGGCCCGGGATCGTTTGATGGCCGTCACCAGCCCCTCGATAGCGTCGTCCTGGCCGAAGATCACTTCCTGCAAGCGTTGTCCGAGGGTCTCGAGTTTGCCGCGATCCGAGCTGGAAACGCTGCGGGTGGGAATCCGGGCGATCTTGGAAACGATTTTCTCGATGTCTGACGGGTGCACTTTCCGGCGCCGCCCCCCTCCGGTCAAGCGCAGAAAGGCACCGGCTTCGTCGATGACGTCGATGGCCTTGTCCGGCAGGTACCGATCGTTGATGTGTTTGGCCGACAGTTCGGCGGCCGCCTTCAGGGCCGAATCGGTGTAGGCAATCCCGTGATGATCTTCGTAATAGCGGCGCAGACCCTTCAGGATCTTGATGGTTTCGTCGGTGCTCGGCTCTCCGATCTCCACTTTTTCGAAGCGCCGGGTCAGCGCCCGGTCTTTTTCGAAGTGATTCTTGTACTCTTCGTATGTCGTGGAGCCGATACAGCGGATTTCGCCGGTGGAAAGCGACGGCTTTAAAATATTGGAGGCATCCATGGACCCACTGCTGGTCGCCCCGGCCCCCACGATAGTGTGAATTTCGTCGATGAAAAGAATCGCGTCTTTTTGCTGCTTGAGTGCTTCGATTACGCCCTTGAGCCGCTGTTCGAAATCCCCCCGGAATTTTGTACCCGCCAGCAGGCCGCCAAGATCCAGGGAATAAATGCGCACCTGCCTGAGCAGGTCCGGGACGTTTCCCGAGGCGATTTTCAGCGCCAAACCTTCAGCCATGGCGGTTTTGCCCACCCCGGGATCCCCGACAAAAATCGGGTTGTTTTTCCGGCGCCGGCACAGCACCTGAATGGTGCGCTCCAGCTCGGCATCCCGACCGATGAGCGGGTCGAGCTTGCCTTCGGTGGCGCGCTGAACCAGATCGAGAGTAAACAGGGCCAGCGGGTCAGTTTTTTTCTTTTTGTCGCCGGAATCGGCGTCATTTGTGGCCGGCCGGAACGGGTCCGGCGCGGAGCCGTGGGAGATGTAGCTGAGCACATCGAGCCGGGTGATGCCTTCCTGCCCGAGAAAATAGGCGGCATGGGAATCTTTTTCCTGAAAAATCGCCGCCAGGATGTCACTGAGAACCACTTCGGTCTTTTCCGCCGACCGGGCGTGGTTGACCGCGCGCTGGTTCACCCGCTGGAAGCCCACGGTCTGCTGCAGCACATAATCGCGCCCCTCGTCGACTTGCTCCATGCGCTGCTCGAAAAAGGTTTCTATCTGGCCTTTGAGGTGTTCCACGCTGCCGCCGCAGGATTCCACGATCTCGATGCCGTTTTTGTCATGCAAAATGGCATACAGCAGATGTTCCAGGCAGACATATTCGTGGCGGCGCCGCTTGGCGTCACGGACGGCAAAGCCTAAGGTTGCACTTAACTCTTTGCTGATCATCGCTCTATTTCCTATCGTTTTAGTGCTTTTCCATGAGGCATTTAAGCGGAAAGCCGTGTTCCTTGGCCAGAGCGTGTACCGTTTCGACCTTTGTTTCCGCTACATCCAGAGGATACACCCCGCAAACTCCCATTCCGTTGCGGTGCACCTCAAGCATGATCCGAGTCGCACTTTCCAGGCCCTTGTTGAACACATAGGTCAAAATCTCAACCACGAATTCCATAGTGGTGTAATCGTCATTGAGAAGGATCACCCGATAAAGCGGCGGCTCCTCGACCCGCTCCAGCGTATCGGATAGATTTTGGGATTCGGTGTCCGCCCGGCTCATAGCCACTCCCTCATGGCAGTTGGATCTCTAATGGCACTATAACCACCGGATGAAAAGGTGTAAAGCCCATTGCCGCGCCGTGCACTGCCTGATCAAGCGCCGCAGCATTTCTTGAACTTCTTACCGCTGCCGCAAGGGCACGGATCGTTTCGACCCACCTTCTTGTCGGCACGTCGAACCGGTTGTCGCTTGGGTGTGCTGCCGTCACCGCCTCCGGAAAAAATCAGATCCTGCTCCCTGGGACGGCGCATGTCTGCGATCTTCTCGGGCTGGGCTAGTTGTACCCAGAACAGGATTCGAACGGTTTCTTCCTTGATGCGGGCGATCATCTCCTGAAACATGTCGAAGCCTTCTTTTTTGTACACGATCAGGGGGTCTTGCTGGGCATAGCCTCTCAGGCCGATGCCCTCCTTGAGATGATCCATGCTCAGCAGATGATCCTTCCAGAAGCTGTCCACGGTCTGGAGCATCACCACGCGCTCCAGCTGCCTGAAGTCCGCTTCGCCAACGGCCTGCTCCTTTGCCGCGTAGGCGGCCATGGCCGTATCGGTAATCAGCCGCGTCAGGCCTTCGATGGTCAGACCGTCTAACGTCTCGGGTTTGAGCGACAGCCGGGTGTTAAAATTTTTGGCCACGGCATCTTCGATATCCTTGAGATCCCACTCCTCGGGCAATTTGTGTTCGTCGGTATGGATCTCGACGATGGTTTCGGAAATGTCGGCGATCATGTCTTCGATGGCGGGCTTGAGGCTTTCGCCCTTGAGGGCCTCGCGTCGATGCTGGTAGATGACCTCGCGCTGCTGATTCATCACATCGTCATATTCGATGAGCTGTTTGCGGATATCGAAGTTGTGGCCCTCAACCTTGGCCTGAGCGTTTTCGATAGCCCGGCTGATGAGTTTGTGCTCGATGGGTTCACCGTCTTCCATGCCGAGCTTTTCCATGATTCCGGTGATGCGCTCGCCGCCGAAAATCCGCAGCAAATCGTCATCCAAGGCCAGGTAAAACCGGG
>JBJKSK010000347.1:0-5040 GCA_046704125.1 Desulfobacterales bacterium
AACAGACCCCGGAACCTCTCCTCGTTCTCTTTCAGTGCCTTTCCTGTCCTCTCGTTGTCCGTGATGTGGCGAAAAATGCACTGGTAAGTCTGACGCCCCCCGACATCGAGCACCATGGCGGATACGTGAACATTTCGGATTTCACCCTGCTTGGTCCGCTGGAGCGTATCAAAGCTATCAAAGCCGTTTTCCATCACTTTCGCCTCGTGGGGACTCATTTGCTCCTGAGTTTCATCGGCGTCAATATCCCGCAGACATATCTGGGCAAATTCCTCGCGGGAATATCCCAGCTGCTGACACGCCTGATTATTGCAGTCTATGGGCCGGGTGCTTTCAGGATCAAGGACTACGACACCATCCCCGCAGTGCTCAAGGCAGGCGTTATAATAATCAATGGTCTCCGCAAGGGCTTTTGCCTTCTGCCGGTAGAATTCAAGATCTTCCGATAATGCCTTGACCTTTCGGTCAAGATCCTCATAGGTAGGTTTTTGAGACATAGCGGCATCTTCCATCAAAGGGCCTTGAAAGCATATAGAGGTCTGAAATCAGGAAAATTCAAATTGAGGGGCGGTCCCGATGTTTCCGGCGGATAATTCCTGCGCCAGCATGACTCCCAAAATAGCTAAACTTTCCATGTCCAGGTAGATTTCTGCGCACCGGTGGAACAAGAGCTTGCATTCGGCAGGAAAAAATTCATCGGCATCGTTGAACAACAAAAGAATAGGTATCTTCGGCAATCCCTCAAAAGAATACTTCACATCGTACCCCAGGTCGGACGGATACGATTTGCCACCTATCTGCCGACAGCGTTCCGCCAGTTGTTCGGCCCGGTTGGAAAATCTTTCAGCCAGAAAAAGCTCTGCGTTATTTGTGAAATAGTGAATCAGGGGACCTGCATCCTTAAAATCCCTGTATGCGCAGATTGTTTTATCGTCGGGAGCTGTTTCAGGACACCGCAAGATATATTTTGCAATGATTACAGAGATGCCAAGTTCCGGCACTTTTCCTCGACGATCCGTAATGGCGTTCAGATTGATCCGGTAGTCATTGTTGATGACGCGAACAATCGTGTCATCCCCGTCCCGAACAAGCCCCAATTTGTCCTGCATGGCATGCAGATCAAGCGCGGCGATCTGATCTAGATATTTTTGGTATGTCTGGTCAAATACAGGTGATTTTGCCATGAAACCCCCGATTCTAGGCGTTGCTTTGCGCGACTTGTGCTGAGCTGAGAATTCACATCTGAAGAAAACTTATTCTGGGCAAGAAGATAATCCGTCAGAATCAAACGGGTGCGCGCGAAAATCCCTGAACAGAAAAACACCGTATCCGCCCCATAGATCCTGGCCAATTGGCTGCCCGCCAGCATGGGCATTATTTCCGGAACCGAAGCAGTGGCAAGAACAGGGCCTGTAATCGGATCTCGAATAATTTTATCGATGGACGGATCTCGCATGGAGTGGACTTTAACCCCGCTGAAGCGACAGGTTCGCCCTGTCTTTGCCACGTGACGGAATCCGCTGCCATTGCCGGAAGAGCGAATGAGTTTATGAGCTCAGGGCGTCCGCGAACCCCGGTCCCACCGTCAACGGAGGACGACCCGGTGGATATCGTCCAGCGTGGCGCATCCGGTCAAAAGCATCGCCTGCCGGAGCTCTCCGGCCAGGGTTTCCAGGGCCAGGACGATCCCCTCCCGGCCCGCGCCGGCTCCGGCCACCAGGAGCGGGCGCCCCACCAAAACGGCGTGGGCGCCCAACGCCAGCATCTTCAGCACATCGATGCCGCTGCGAACGCCCCCGTCCACCAGGATCGCCAGGCTGCCCCGGACCCGGACGGCGATCTCCTCAAGGACTTCGGCGGTGCCGGGGGTGTAATCCAGGACCCGCCCGCCGTGATTGGAAACGACGATCGCGGCGGCCCCGGCTTCGGCGGCGATCTCGGCCTCGTCGGCCGTCATGATCCCCTTGAGAATCACCGGCAGGCGGGTTGCCGCGGTGATCTCGCGAAGCTGGGCCGGGGTCTTGGGCCCCACCGGTTGACCGGCCAGGGCCATGGGACGGATGCCGGCGGCATCGATATCGATACCCACGGCCATGGCGCCCGCCTCCTCGGCCCGGGCAAGGTAGCCGAACAGTTTTTCCTGATCCCGGGGCTTGGTGACGGGAATTCCCCGGCCGCCGGCCCTTCGGATGGCTTCCAGGCCGGAATCGAACATGATGGGCCCCGGTCCGTCGCCGGTCATGGCCACGGTTCCGGCGGCCGCCGCCCCTTGAACCACCGCATCCGCCCATTCCTGTTCTTCCATAAACCCGCCGGCATTCATCTTGATCCCTGCAACGGGCGCCGCCAATACCGGAAATGCCAGGCTCTGTCCGAAAAGGGTCCACTTCGTCTCCGGTGCCGCCGCGGCATGCAGGGTCCTCAGATTGAGCCCGAGCGAGGCAAGGGCTTTCACGTTGCGTTTAAAGGAATCCCCGGTGCCGGCACCGCCCATGCCGGGCATTTCCCCGGCACAGGCCACGCCGTTGCACTCCGGACAAACCCGGCAAAATCCCTTCAACTTCTCCCTTGCCGCCTGACGCACCGATTTCATATCCATTTCGAACACTCCCATCTCAATTGAGTTATAGCAAAAAAACTGGCGAGAAATTCTTTTGCAACAGGATCGTGAATATTCAAGCGATCTCTCAGCACCGGCACATGGGTGCTGTCATTCACATCGCCCAAAGGCTTCACCGCGCACCGGGGCGGCAAATGATCAAAGCGCTCTGTTTGCCCCCGGAAACATCCCTGCAAGGCCGAAAAACAGCTCTGCTTTTGCCCTTGACCCGCCCCGATTGCTCATTTGGCTTGATCCGATCCCGATCCCCGCAAAGGATAACCGGACAAAGGCTGTTTCGTCAAATGGGAAGGCCCACGGCATCTTTAAATTCAATCGGGGAATTCAGGTTTTTTCTTTTCCAGAAACGCTGTAATACCATGGATACATTCACCTGCCGCAATGAGTTCGGCAGCCATTTCAGCCTCCAGGTCAAGCGCTTTTTCCAAGGGCAAGTCCCGGCTCTGCCGGATCACAGCCAGCGCGTGACGGACGGCCTCAGGCCCGTTTTGCGCGATTTGTTCCGCCAGGTAGAATGCTTCGTCAACGGACCGCCCGGCTTCACTCACACGGTTCACCAGGCCGATTTTTATCGCCTCCTCGGCATTTACCGCCCGGGCCGTCAGTATGAGGTCCGAAGCGACGGCACTTCCGACCAGCTTCGTTAAATAAGGACCTCCGCCCCAATCCGGCATCAAACCCAATCGCACTTCTGAAAAACAGAGCTGCGCGGTCCGATCCATAACCCGCAAATCGCATCTGGTCGCCAGCTCAATGCCGCCCCCATAAGCCGATCCATTTATGGCGGCAATTATCGGAACGGGTAAGGAAACAAATCCATCGACTGCTTTTCGAACACGGCGAACCAATCTTCTGGCCGGCTCGATATCCTTGTGGCCCAAAATTTCAAGAAAAGCGCCCACCAAAGGATTTTCAGGATTCACATCAAATCCGGCGCAAAACGCTTCGCCGCCATCGCCGGTTAGGACAATAGCCCTGGGCAGCTTATGCTTCAAATCATCGGTAACCTGTTCCAGGGCTGAGAACATCGACTCATCAAACGCGTTTTTCTTCCCGGCGCGACACATCGTCACTAGTGCGATCTTATTTCTTATCTCTAACCGGACGTTATGATCCGCCATCGCTTTTCTCACTGACTGCATCCCCGAAGATCAATGGGCCAGACGCCTGTCACCTGGTCGCCCCTTGCAAGAAGATAGCGGTCAAACAGATTGATCGTCGGGTCGCAATGCGAAGTGACCAGTTCCAGGACCGTTCCAAGCGCGGGGAGTTTCGAGCTGTCCGGGCCTGTGATCCTGCCGTATTCATCTCCAAACCAGTCGTAGGCCAGGTCATGATAACCCGGCGTGATAACCTGCGGCTTGCCGCCGTCTTTATAGAGAGCCTTTAATCCGGCGTCCACGGTAACAAATCCTTCGTGGTTGGCACTGACAACGGTGGTGAGCATCCGCAAGGCCGGTTCGAACGCCGCAAATCGCGTATCGTCATCGGCCGAACCGATACCCAGGTACTCCGTGTCCATGCAGGCGTATGATCCGGCCTGAAGCTCAGACACTTCGGGAATCGTCAGATCAATATCAAACGTTCCCGTGCCCGAGGCGCTGAAGATGGTACAGGTCGGCACAACGGCCTGCAGATTCCGGAAGATTTGAACCGCTTCCTGCAGGCACTTGCGGGAAGCCTGCCTTCTCATGTCATAGGAACCAATATGCTGGACGTGCCCGGCGTATGCCTGAATTCCGGAAAGGCGCAGGGTCGAACAGGAAACGATTTGCTTTGCCAGCGCCAGTGCGTCAGACGGCCTCACGCCGGTGCGATTCAAGCCGACGTCCACATCGAGCAGAACGTCCATGGACAGGCCTCTGGCACGCAGGGCCGCATCGAGCCGTACGACACCTTTGGGGTGATCGACAACGACCATCAGGCAAGGAGCCGCGACTAACAGATTGACGAGCCTTTGCACTTTGTCCGGCGTTGCAACCGGCCCGGTGATCAGGATGCGGTCAATACCTGCCTTTACCAGCACCTCGGCTTCAGATACCTTCGCGACACAAACCCCGATTGCCCCGGCCTCAATTTGCATCTTTGCCAGGGCAGAGCACTTGTGCGTCTTGACGTGAGGGCGCAGATTTTTGCCGGCGCGCTCGACAGCGGTCTGCATCTTGCGAAGGTTGCGTCCAAGCACATCCATATCCAGCACCAGACAAGGCGTGTCGAGGCTAAACTTGTGTTTTTCAACCGGGGTCATTTTGAAAATAATCCTCCTCCGGCATGAACCTCTGCGGTTCCTTGAAACGTCTGCCGTCACGGGTCACCCGGTCATCGTCAAACGCAACGGCCTGGCCTTGCTTTATAATTGAGTTGAAAACCCCGTGTCTTGCATTGATTTCGCCCTCAATCCCGGCTTTGCCGGAGCTGGA
>JBJKSK010000348.1:0-3282 GCA_046704125.1 Desulfobacterales bacterium
ATCCTGGAGAGCCTGCGCGGTTCCGCCCAGCCGGGGATTTCACACAGCGCCCGGCGGCAGCTTTCCCTGATATACAAAAAGACCAGCCAGTGGCCTGATGCCGTGGCCCTGTGGCGGGAGATGATCGCCGCCGACGGCGGGGATGCCTTCGCCGCCGAGGAACTGGCCAAATTCTACGAGCACCGTGCCCGGCGTCTGGACCTGGCCGTGGAAGCCGTGCGCCACGTCCTTGAGGGCAGCCGGTGCTTGAGCCGGGCCCAACGCCTGGCCATGGAGCATCGCCTCGACCGCCTCCTGCTCAAGCAGGGCAGGGAGGGCATCAAGACCCGGTGAGGGCTGATTCCGGAGACCCGTGATGCAGGAGCATGCCTTGGCCGCCATATCGATCGTGCTTCTGGTCGGCATCGGGTGCCAGTGGATCGCCTGGCGCGCCAAGATGCCCGCGATCCTTTTCCTGCTGCTCAGCGGCATCATCGCCGGCCCGCTGACCCACTGGCTGAATCCCGATGCGCTGTTCGGCAACCTGCTGTTTCCCTTCATCTCCCTGTCGGTCGCCGTTATCCTGTTTGAAGGCAGCCTCACGTTGAGATTTCGGGATATAAGGGGCCTGGAGAAGGTGATCCGCAACATGATCACCTACGGGGTTGCCATCACCTGGCTGATCACCGCCTGTGCCACGCGCTTTTTCCTGGGGTTTTCCTGGGAGGTTTCCTTCGTGTGTGGCGCGTTGATGGTTGTCACCGGCCCCACGGTCATCGCGCCCTTGCTGCGCACCGTTCGGCCAATAGAGAAGGTGGCCCATATCCTGCGGTGGGAGGGCATCACCATCGACCCCATCGGCGCCACCCTGGCCGTTCTCGTATTCGAATTCATCATTTCCGGCGGAGCCCGGCAGGCCTTCTCGAGCGGGACGATCGCTTTCTTGAAAATGGTGGGAATCGGGGGCCTGCTCGGCGCGGCCGGAGGCCAGCTGACCGGCGTGGTCTTGCGCCGTCACTGGGTTCCCCGGTACCTTCACAATGTTTCCGTGCTGGTGCTGGTCTGCGCCTTTTTTGTCCTGTCCGACACCCTGGCGGGGGAGTCCGGCCTGTTGGCGGTCACGGTGATGGGAGTCTGGATGGCCAACATGCAGGCGGTCGAACTGGACGAAATCCTCGACTTCAAGGAAAGCCTGAGCCTGCTGCTCATTTCGATGCTTTTCATCGTCCTGGCGGCCCGGATGAACCTTCAAGCCTTCATGAGCCTCGGCTGGCCGGCCATCGGCGTTTTTGGCGCCATTCAGTTCTTCTCCCGGCCCCTAAACGTTCAAGTCTCGGCCCTGGGCTCGACGCTGTCCATGGCCGAGCGGCATCTGCTGGCATGGATCGCGCCGCGGGGCATCGTCGCCGCCGCCGTTTCAGCCGTTTTTGCCATCAAGCTGGGCGCGATCGGATACCCGGAGGCCTCCCGGATCGTGCCGCTGACCTTTACGGTGATTATCGCCACGGTGCTGCTGCAAAGCCTCACGGCCGGTCCCATCGCCAGGTGGCTGGATGTGGCCGAACCCGAGCCCACGGGCTTTTTGATCATCGGGGCCGACACGGTGGCCCGCGCCATCGGAAAGGCCCTGCAGCAAAACGGATTCAGGGTGATGCTGGCCGACCCGAGCCGGGACCACTTCACGGCGGCCAAAATGGAGAAACTGCCCGTCTATTGGGGAAATCCTGTCTCGGATCATGCCGGGCGGCACCTGGACCTGACCGGCATCGGGCGTCTGCTGGCCCTGTCGCCCAGCAACGAACTCAATGCCTTGGCGGCGCTGCATTATCGGATGGACTTTGGGGCAAACAACGTGTTTTCCTTGAGAACGCACCCGTCCGAAAGGCAGACCAGGGGAGAAAAGGCCCTTTTCAGGCGCGGCGGGATCCCGCTTTTTCAGGAAACGATCACCCACGCCGCCTTGGCGCGCCGGTTGGCCGGGGGCGCCAAGATCCAAACCACGACGTTGACCGGCCGGTTTTCCTACGAAGCCTACCTCGGGCAGCAGACGCGGATCCCGCTGTTTGCCATAAACCCCGGGCAGCGCATTTTCCCGTTGACGTCCCAAGGTGCGTTTTCACCCCAGGCGGAGTGGAAGATCATAGGGCTTGGCGCCGGCCGTCAACTGTCGCACCGCGGCGCGCCGGCCGGCAGCGTTATCGTGCCTTCCAGATAGAGCGCGGCCTTGCCGGAGATCTTGACGCGTTGGCCGGCAAGGGCGCAAAACAGCTCGCCGCCGCGCTTCGAGACCTGCAGCGCATGCAGCTTTTTCTTGTTCAGGACGCTTGACCAGTACGGTATCAGGACACAATGGGCAGAGCCGGTGACCGGGTCCTCGGGGACACCCACGCGAGGGGCAAAAAACCGGGAGACGAAATCACATCGGTCCGCCTTGGCGGTGATGATAATGCCGCGGCAGTCCAGCTGTCGCAGGGCGGCAAAATCCGGTTGAACATCGATCACGGCCTGTTCGTTTTCCAGCACCACCATCAAATCTTCCGCCGAACCGTACACGCTTTGAGGTGTCACCCCCAAGGCCTCCTTCAGCCCTTCGGGCATGACCCGGGAAAAGGTTGGCCGGGTTGGAAAATCCATTTCCAGGACGCCGCCTTTTTTCGTGACCACCAGCTGGCCGCTCTCGCGGGTCTGGAACCTGATGGCATCGGCCGTCGAGTTCCGGCAAAAAAACTGCACGAAAGCGCTTGCCAGCGTCGCATGGCCGCAGAGCGAAACCTCTGTTTTCGGGGTAAACCACCTCAGGTCGAAGCCATTTTCGTTTTGGACCAGATAGGCCGTCTCGGACAAATTGTTCTCCGCGGCGATCGACTGCAGGTAGCTGTCGTCGATCCACTCATCGAGTAGGCAAACCGCGGCCGGGTTGCCGGAAAAGACCGCTGAGGTAAACGCGTCAACTTGATAAATGGGTATCTTCATGCACTCTTCCTTCCTTGTGCGCCCGGCGTCAATCCTGCCGCCGCGTCAACTCATGTACAGGCCGCCGTTGGCATTGATGGTCTGGCCGGTGATAAAGCCGTTTCGTGCCAGCATGACCACTATCTCGGCGATTTCCCGGGGCAGGCCCAATCGACCGACGGGAATCCGTCCGGGCTGCACCCGCGGGTTGTCGGCAATCATCTCCGTGTCGATCAAGGCCGGGGCGACGGCGTTTACCGTGATGCCTTCCCCGGCCAGCTGCGACGCATAGGAATGGGTCAATCCCACGATCCCCGCCTTGGCCGCGGTATAGTGCGGACCCACAATGCC
>JBJKSK010000349.1:0-8530 GCA_046704125.1 Desulfobacterales bacterium
GCTCGGACTACTTCTTGTTTTCCGGCGTGACCTATTCCAACGCGGCCAAGATCCGGGTGCTGGGCGTCTCCGAAGATATTCTCGAGCGCCATGGCGCGGTGCACGAAAAAACGGCTCAGGCCATGGCCGAAGGCGCCCGAAAGATCTCCGGGGCCACCTATGCCGTAGCCACCAGCGGCATCGCCGGGCCAACCGGAGCCACCCCGGGAAAACCTGTGGGCACGCTCTGCGTGGGGCTGGCCACGCCTAAAGGCAGCCATGGCAAACGGTATCAGTTCCCGTTTGAGGAGCGGGCGATGAACAAGCAGGTGTTTGCCGCCACCGCTTTGAATCGACTGCGCCTTGCCCTGTTGGGCGTTGTCTGACTCACCCCTAAATCCACAGCCAGAGCTTCGATGAAATCCTTGAAAATCGCCGCAGGCTGGCTAATTGACGGCACCGGCGGGCCTGTTGACCGAAACGTGACGATCGAAATATCCGATGGGCGCATCGCCGCCATCGGTGATCGAGACCCGTCCTTGCCCTGCGCACGGCAGGTGCTGGATCTGAGCGGCTGCACCCTGATTCCGGCCCTGATCGACTGCCACGTGCATCTGGCATGGTCCGGAAACCCTGATCCGGAAAAGCGGCAATGCAACTTCTCCGGTGATTACCGCATCGTTTCTGCGGTGATCACCACCAACCTTGAGGCTCATGAACGCTGCGGAGTGGCGGCGCTTCGAGACGGCGGGGACTGTCACGGACACCTGCTGCGCTACCAGCGGCAATTTGCCGGGAAGACCTCGCACGCGATAAACTTTCGAACCCCCGGCTTGGCCTGGCACCAGAAAGGCCGTTATGGCCGGATCATCGGGCGGTGCCCGCCGCCTGGAGTCCCTCTGGCCGATGCCATCACCGCCCAGAGAGGCGATCATATCAAAATCGTCCAGTCCGGGTTAAACAGCCTGACGGTCTTTGGCGCCCAGAGCAAGCCTCAATTCGATCTGGATGAACTGCGCGGCGCCGTGGATGCGGCGGCCGGTATGGGGCTTTCCGTGATGGGTCATGCCAACGGGCGCGACGCGGTACGAATCGCCATCGAGGCCGGGGTTCGCTCCATCGAACACGGATTTTTCATGGGAAAAGAAAATCTGAGGGCCATGGCCGATGCCGGCATCGTCTGGGTGCCGACGGCCTGTACCATGAAAGCCTATGCATCGGTTTTTCCCAGCGACAGCAGGCAGCACCAGATAGCGCGGCAAAATCTGGAAAGCCAGCTGGAACTGATGCATCATGCGAAGCGTTTCGGCGTCCAGTTGGCGCTGGGCACCGATGCGGGAAGTCCCGGGGTGCACCACGGCCACGCGGTACGCCAAGAACTGGGCCTGCTGATCGAGGCGGGATTTTCCGTGAGCCAAGCCATCCGTTGCGCCACCGTCCAAGGAGCCAATCTGTTGGGATACGACTATCTTGGCCCCATCGTAAACGGGAAAAGGGCCTCGCTGCTGGCCGTGAACGGCCCGCCCGAGAACCTGCCGGAAAGCCTCGCAACTATCCGATGGCGCAGCCCCACAGCGCCATCGTGATCCGTGACGCGATGGGGCTTAAAAATTCCCGATGACCTGTTTTCCGTTTAAAGAGGCATCATCCTTGCTTTTTCCCCGGTGATAAGGCAGATAGATGCGGAAAATATCTTATTGAGGCAGGCGATGATGATAAACCGAAAATATCTGACACCCACGCCGATTTTGGACAGCGGTCACCCGGCCATTATCGACTACGCCCGAAAGGTCACCCGCGGCGCCGGCAAGGATCCGGTCCCGCAGGCGGCCGCCTTGTACTTGGCCGTGCGCGACCAGATCTGGTATGACCCCTATGTTCCTTTCCACCGGGACCAAGACTATCAGGCCAGCCGGGTCTTAAAATCCGGGCGGGGATTTTGCGTGAGCAAGGCAGCCCTGCTCTGTGCGCTGGCCAGGGCCTGTGGTATCCCCTCTCGCCTTGGATTTGCAACGGTTCGAAACCACCTGGCCACGCGCCAACTGATCGAACACCTCGGATGTGATCTGTTTGTCTACCACGGCTTTACCGAGTTTTTCCTCCAAGACCGCTGGATCAAGGCGACTCCGGCGTTTAACGCCGAGTTGTGCCGGCGCCACCAGGTGGCCCCCCTGGAGTTTGACGGCCGCCGGGATTCCATTTTCCAGCCGTTTAATGCCGCCAACCGCCCCTATATGGAATATGTGATCTACCACCCCTCCTGTGCTGACGTGCCTGTGAAAGCCATCGTCGCCGAGTGGAAAAAAATCTACGGCAAAGACCGCGTCCAGGGTTGGATCGACATCTTCGAGAAATCCGCCGAATCATCCGGGCCGACACGAATTCGAGATTTCGATACGGAAGAGATCCTCGGGGGGGAAACCAAACCGGCTGAAAAAAAAGAGGCTTCATGACGGTAAAACGCGGACAGGAAATCGAACTGGCCATCGACACGGTGGCTTTTGGCGGCCGGGGCATGACACGAATCGAAGGGATGGCCGTGTTTGTCGACGGCGCCGTACCCGGAGACCGGGTGCAGGCTCGCATCATCCGAAAAAAAAAGAACTTTGCCGAAGCCCGGGTGCTTTCCCTGCTGGCCGCTTCGCCGGACCGTATCCAGGCACCGTGTCCCTACAGTGGCTATTGCGGCGGCTGCAAATGGCAGTTTCTCGATTACGGAAAACAACTCGAATACAAACGCCAGCACGTGCTCGAGGCCATCGCGCACATCGCCGGAATCCAAGACGTGCCGGTACACGAAGCCATCGCCTCTGAAAAAACCTTTGGTTACCGCAACAAGATGGAGTTTTCCTGCTCGGACCGCCGCTGGTTGAGGCCCGAGGAGATGGCCGACGAGTCTATTGAAACCGGCTTTGCCTTGGGGCTTCACGTTCCGGGAACCTTCAACAAGGTGCTGGACATCGAAATCTGCCTGCTGCAGCCCGAGCTCGGGAATCGCATCCTGGGCCGGATTCGGGATTACATCCGGCAAAGCGGTGTGCCCGTATACGGGTTGAAATCGCATGTGGGATTTTGGCGCTTTGTCATGCTGCGCCATTCCGTGGTCCACGACCAATGGATGGTCAACCTGGTCACCGCCGACAATCGTCCCGAAATCGTTTTGCCGCTGGCCGATTCGCTTCACCGGGAGTTTTCCCAAATCGTATCGGTGGTCAACAACGTCAGCGGCCGCAAGGCGGGCATTGCCGTAGGCGAAACCGAGCAACTCCTCTATGGTTTTCCGGCGCTCACCGACGCCATCGGATCGTTTTCTTTCGAAATTTCGGCCAATTCATTTTTTCAGACCAACACGCGGGCCGCTGGCCGACTCTACGAAACCGTGGCCGCCTATGCGGGGCTGACAGGAAGAGAAACGGTACTGGACCTCTACTCGGGCACCGGCACCATCGCCATCTGCCTGTCTGGCATGGCCCAATCGGTGATCGGTTTAGAGATCGTCGAAAGCGCCGTGGTCGACGCCCGGAAAAACTGCCGGATCAACCAGGTGGATAACTGCCGATTTATTCTGGGGGATATCCGTAACTCTTTAGGCGCCATTTCCCAGCGGCCTGACGTAATGATCATCGATCCGCCCAGAGTCGGAATGCACCCGGATGTGGTGGACCGCGTTCTGGAACTGTCGCCCCAGCGGGTGGTCTACGTGTCCTGCAACCCGGCCACGTTGGCCCGGGATCTGGCCCTGCTCAAAAACCGGTATCGGGTGCTGGAAGTACAGCCGGTAGACATGTTTCCCCACACCTTTCATATCGAGTCCGTAGCGCGTTTGGCCAGAACGGATTGAACGACAAGTTTCTGCTACCCGCTGAGATAATGGGCCACGGAGGTTTCCAGGGATTTACTTGGTAACGTTTTTCACCTCGACAGCCTGAATGCCCCGCGGGGTTTTCTTGATCTCGAAAGTGACCTGATCGGTTTTCTGGAGGCCGAAATTCCCGTGATCTACAACCCCGGACTGATGCACGAAAATATCGCCATCATTGTCCGTCTCGATAAAACCGAATCCCTTTTTTGCGTCGTACCATTTGATTCGACCGTCAGCCATTTGCGCTGCATCTCCTTATTCATGTAGATGGATTCCAAGGCCTTAAACAAGAAAAGCAAAGTCATCTACGACTTTGCCTGAATGCCGTTGAAGTCCATTAAAGTTTCAGCCTAATCGGGCCATGTTATTCGTCTGTAGACTTCAACGGCCCGATTGCTTCCAACAGGGTGGAAATCGGCCTCTGCCCGGTTGAAAATCCAACTGTAGCAGCCAACTTATTCTTCTTGCGCGGATTTGTCAACAAAGGCAATGCGCGGCCGGGAGAAAGAAACGGGCGATGCCCCGATTCGGCTTGGGGCACAGGGCATGACAGCCTCTCCACAAAAAACGGCATCCCCCAAAACCGGAGAATGCCGCTTAGGTCTTGAGCCGCACCGCGGCTTCCTATTTTTTCTGCAAGGCGGCCAGTTCGGCGCCCAGTGCAAGCGCGGTACGATTCATTTCCAGGAAGTTTTTGGGAATCCGTTTTTCAAGCACTTTCATCACCGATTCGGATCGGACCACATCAGTCATGGCTTGCACCACGCCGAGCATGCAGATGTTGAATACGATGGGTTTCCCGATTTTTTCCATCACCGTGTCGTACATGGGAAACTCCCGCTGACGGGCGTCGACCTTGCGCGCGGTCTTCACGTAACGAGAGTCGGTGATCAACAGCCCCCCCGGACGGATTATGGGGTAAAACTTGTTGTATGCCTGCTGGGTGAGGCACACCAGCACGTTTGGCTGGAGGACCTTGGGGAAAAAAATCTGAGAATCGGAGATGATCACGTCGCTGCGCGTCGCCCCGCCTCTGGCCTCAGGGCCATAAGACTGGGATTGTAAGGCGGTCAAATCGTCGAAGAGCGCCGCGGCTTCGGCGATGATAATGGCCGCGGTAATGACCCCTTGACCGCCGGAACCTGAAAACACCATCCTGCATTTTTCCATCGTTTGCTACCCTTTCATCGCCCTTTCGATGACCTTGTCATATTCGCTGCAGTACTCCGGAAGCTCCTTCTGAACAAAGATTCCGCGCTCTATCAGGTCAGGATTTTCCTGCTTGCTCTTGGAGCCAATCGGCGTCGTCTGGGTCTTGAAGAACTCCATCATTTCCACGGCTCCGCCCATGCGGTTTTTTCTCCCGAAGTACGTGGGGCACTGGGAAAGCACCTCTACCACGGAAAACCCGTCGTGGAGAATGGCTTCCTTGATGATGTTCGTCAACTGCTGGACGTGATAAGTGGTGGTTCGAGCTACGAAGGTGGCCCCGGCCGCCTGGGCCAGTTCCACCACGTCAAAGCCATGGTCGATGTTGGTAAAAGGCGCGGTGGTGGCCAGTATCCCGTAGCCGGAAAGCGGCGAGTACTGTCCGCCGGTCATGCCGTATATCCTGTTGTTCATGACGATGGCCGTCATGTCGATATTTCTCCGGGCGGCATGGATGAAATGGTTGCCCCCGATGGCCAGTGCGTCGCCGTCTCCCATGGGCACAATCAGGTTCAGCTCAGGCCGGCTGAGTTTGACGCCGGTTGCAAAGGCCAGCGCCCGGCCGTGAAGCGTATGCAGGGTATGAAAATCCACGTAGCCGGAAATCCGCGACGAGCAGCCGATGCCTGAGGCCATGACGATCTCGTTTTTGCTCATCCCCAGGGTTTCCACAGCCCGGATCAACCCATTGAGCACTATCCCGTGGCCGCATCCCGGACACCACATGTGGGGGAAAAAACGTTCTCTGAGGTAATCTTTGACTGCCATCGGTTACACTCCCTTTCCCTGGATGAGCCGGAGGATGTTCTTGATGTCCGTGGGATTGATAAAGGATCCGTCGATACGGTTGGCCAGAAAAACCCGTTCCGGTCTATCCACGGCCATCCTCACCTCCCGCAGCACCTGGCCCATGTTGATCTCCACCACCACGACGTGCTGCGCTCGGGCACAGCGGTCCCGGACGATGTGGGCCGGAAACGGCCACAGCGTTTGCAGCTCCAGAAGCCCGAGGCGCTCTCCCCGGGCACGCCTGTTTTCCACCACGTGCAAGGCGCTTCGGGCCGCCGATCCATAGGAGATGAGCACAATACGGGCATCGTCCAAGAAGTATTCCCTGAACCGGGCGATATCGTTGGTATTGTTTTCGATCTTGTCGATCAGGTGGCGCATCAGTCCCTGAACGATTTGAGGATTGTTGGATGGAAAACCCCACATGTCATGCGCAAGCCCCGTGACGTTGTACCGGTGGATGCCGCCGAAATCGCTCATGGGAAGCCGTCCGTCTTCCCGAGGCAGATAGGGATGGTAGTCCACCCCGCCGCGAACCGAGGTCCTGAGCCGCTCCACCAGGGGAATTTCGCCGGGTTCGGGGACCACGAGCTTTTCCCGCATGTGCCCTACCACCTCGTCAAAGAGCAGCACCACCGGGGTGCGGTAGGTTTCGGCCATGTTGAAGGCCTCCACGGTCACGCCAAACAGGTCCTGATGATTGGACGCGGTCATGGATATGATGGCATGGTCGCCGTGAGTGCCCCACCGAGCCTGGTTCACGTCGCCCTGGGACACATTGGTGGGAAGTCCGGTAGAGGGCCCGCCGCGCTGCACATTGACGATCACGCAGGGAATTTCCGCCATGATCGCATAGCCGAGGCCTTCCTGCATCAGGGAAAACCCGGGTCCGCTGGTGGCCGTCATCACCTTGCTTCCCGTGAGGCTTGCCCCGATGATGGCCGCTATCGAGGCGATTTCGTCTTCCATTTGAATAAATTTTCCGCCGGTTCTCGGAAGCCGATCGGACAGATGTTCGGCGATTTCCGTGGAAGGGGTGATGGGGTAGCCGGCAAAAAAATTTAGCCCTGCATACATGGCCGCTTCCACGCAGGCCTCGTTTCCTTGAACAAACTTGATGTTTTCGTTCATCTGAAACCCTTATTTCGTCTCGATTTCAATGGCTAAATCCGGGCATCGCAGTTCGCAGAGTTTGCAGCAGATGCAATCCTGCGGTCTTGCGGCAATCACCTTGTCCTCGGCGTCCAGCTCCAAGACACTCTTGGGGCAAAAGTGCACACAGATCCCGCAGCCCTTGCACCAGTCCCTGTTGATAAGATGCGCTTTCAATTCTGGCTTGGCCATGCAAAAACCCTCTAATTTAAATAAAAATCGACAACTCGGCACCCTGTCTAGGTCCGCCTGCATATTGGGTTTGGTCATCGATGTCAAGAAAAACCGGATCCGTGAACCCCGTCTTCCGGCATTTTTCAAACCGATGCCGTTACCCGCGCGTTTTCAAGTTTTCATGGCTCTAGTTCAGATAAAGCGTTTCATCAACGCATCGATGAGCTCGTCCACGTTGTCAGGGCCGATACCGTTTTCCCGGCAAAACCGCGCGACTTTTTCTCGCCGCATGGGAATCTGCATGTCGGAAAGATGCGAAAAAATCCCCAGCCGCCGGCCCACCTGGTAAATACACTGCTCGGCGGGAGCCATGGCTAAAAAGGATTTGAACACCTCGGTCATGGACGCCTTATCTCCAGGCAACCGGCCTTGCACTTCCTGGAACAAATTCAGGATGTGATCACTTTTCACCATGCTGGTGATTCCGCTGAGATGCTCGATGAACAGCAGAATTTCCTCGGCCATCATCCGATCTGTGCATTTTTGGAATTCTCCGGCCTTGTATTGCGCAAACAACGGTATCGTATTCGGAAGGGCCAGGGTTCTGAGCCGAATAAAGTCAGGATTGATTCGGTTCAGCGTCTCGGCGGTTTCGATGGCGTGTTCCCGGGAAAGGTCTCGACCCCCCAGGCCCGGCATGACATACTCGGAAAGCTGCATGCCGGCGGCCCTGACCTTGAGTCCGGCCTTGATGTGAAGGGCCTGGGTCACTCCCTTTTGAACCTTGGCCAGCACCTGGTTACAGCCCGATTCCAGCCCGATGTGAATCCGGTTTAACCCGGTAGCCCGCATGGCGCAAAGATCGGCGTCGGAAATGCGGGCCACGGTATGTGAACGTGCGTAGGAAGTGATCCGCTCAACCCATGGAAACCGGCTTTTCAGATGCCCCAGGATCTTGAGCATGTCTGCCGGTTTGATGATGAGGCTGTTGGCATCCTGGATGAAAATCGCTTTCATTCCGGAGGCCATCCAATGAACTGCCGCGTGAAACGCCGGCACGTCTTGTTCGGCCAGATCCTTGACCCGTTCCCGCATCCGTGCGGGAGTGATTCGCCCAGCCGCTGGGCTCTGCTTGCCCAGCCGGTTCACATGCCGGTGCACGGCATCGATGTCCCGGCAGACATCCTCCACCGGGCGAACGGAAAATCGTCTGCCTTTGTAAACCGGGCAAAATGTGCACCGATTCCACGGGCAGTTTCGCGTGACCCGGATCAGCAGGCTGTCGGCTTCGCTGGGAGGCCGGATCGGCCCTTGCTCAAATCCCGAATACGGTGGCGCAGTCAACGCATACCCCCTCTGATTCCC
>JBJKSK010000350.1:0-4518 GCA_046704125.1 Desulfobacterales bacterium
ACGGCGGCTACAGGCGATGATTTGCCGGCTGATTTCGCCTTTATAAAAGGCATCGGCTCCCTGCTGGCAGATCGTCTTGAACGTGCGGGCCAAATCGGGGTTTTTAAAGCGGGTGCCCGCACGAGGAGCCGTTTCACGGCAAAGATAGGGAGATCCGGGGCTGTTTTCCGTAAGGACCGATTGGGCGTTTTTCCATTCGGCGGCGATGACTTCCGTGACGGCAAACCCATTTTGGGCATAGTCTATCGCATCGGCAAAAACCTCGGCCAGGGGCAGCCGGCCAAAGCGGCTGACGGCATCCACCCACCCAGCCAGCGCTCCGGGAACGGTTACCGCCAGGATGCCGTGCTGGGGCATGCAGGGAAATCCCCGATCCAGAAAAAAAGACGGCCGGGCACGCTTTGGTGCGCGGCCGCTGCCATTTAGTCCAAACAGCTGCTTTTTATCGGATAGATAAATCAGGGCGAAGGCATCTCCGCCGATGCCTACCGAATGCGGCTCCACCACGTTTAGCACGCTGACCATGGCCACGGCCGCATCCACGGCGTTTCCCCCCTTGGCCAGAGCGCGATAGCCGGCCAGGGTCGCCAGGTGCTGGCTGGAGGCGACCATGGCCCGGGTGCCCATGGTTACCGAGCGTTGGGGAAAGCTCTTGTCGTCCCGCAGGCCGCGATAGGATTCATCCATCATTTTAGTGCATTACTCCTGAAACTCTGCCCCAAAAAACAAGAAATCGTTCCAGAAATTTCACAAACCATTTCCTCCTGCAGTCTGATAGACTGCAGCCTACAGCCTTGCGGGCACAGTCCGCCTTCGGCATTAGAACCGGTGGCACGACTCCCTGCAGATTTGTTCCACCAGATCCCAGCCGGGATCAGCGCTCGAGAGGGTATCGCGAAGCTGCTCGGCATAAGCGGAGATCTTTCCCAGGGCCTCCCTTTGGGTGAGAAGGATGCGTTCCCATTGTTTCTGAGCCCTGAAGAAGTGGTCTAAGGCGGAGTAAAGGGCATCCATCTTTTCGCCAATCTGAGCGTCGGTGAGGCGATTTTTATTTTGAAGCAGGCCAACCATTTGATTCTGAAGAATTTTATAGGTTTGGATGATGTTTTTGGGATTGATGAAGCTCTTGTATTCTCGGATCCGCTGGATTTTTTCACGCAGGTGAGCCAGGGTGAAAGGCTTGATGATGTAATCGAAGGCTCCCAGCTGGAGGGCCTCTACGACCGTTTCGATGCTGGCATATCCGGTCATCACGATCACTTCGGTGCCCGGGTGCTTGCGTCGTGCGTAACGCAGCAGGCTCATGCCCCCTTCCGGAGCGCCGTCGGCCTCCGGCATGTTCTTGTCGGTGAGCAAGATGTCGTAGGGAATCTCATCCAGTTTGGTCTTGGCGCTTTTGACCTCCAAGGACGTGTCGACCTGGTAGTCACGGGTATTCATGGTCTCGGAGACGATTTTCAAAATGTCGGCATCGTCATCAACGATCAGCAGCTTCATCGTCATGGATGTGGTCTCCTTTATCGGGGGTGTTCGCCAGGTTTTCCGCGTTGGATAGCCGGTGTGCCGCCGCGAGTTTGGCGTAGTCGGCAACGGAGTCTACGATACGCGGCGTGTCTTTCTCTGAAAGGGTTGTCCGGGTACTGGCGGGAATGCCGGCCACCAGATGAAAGGGCCCCACCTGCTGGGCTTCTCGGACCAGGGAGCCGGCGGCCACAATGGAGCCGGTGTGGATAACCGCATGATTGAGCACCACGGCGTTGATGCCGATCAGACAGGCATCTTCAATGGTACAGCCGTGTACCACGGCGTTGTGCCCGATGGTGACCCGGTTTCCGATGATCGCCGGACGGTTCTCATCGGTGTGCACCGTGCAATTGTCCTGGATATTGGTTTCATAGCCCACGGTGATGGGCGCCGAATCCCCCCGCAGGACAGCGCCGTACCATATACTGGAACCGTCCTTGATTTCGACATCTCCGATGACACAGGCTGTCGGGGCGATAAATACGTCTTTTCCAATTTTAGGGTGTTTCCCGTTGTAGCTGATAAGCATTGGAGCTTCTCCGGCAATGGTGGGACAGGGCAACCGTCCTGTCATGAATGGCATAGCGGTTTTTCCCCTTTGCTTCGTATACTAGAATTTTTTCCGATGATCAAGTGCAGAAGATGAGATCACAGCCACGCTGCCTCATCGGGTGACGCTGCTACTTCGCCTGGAGGTTTCGAGGCAATTGCCGGAGCTTTTCAAGCCAACTTCGCCGACAGGGCGATGAACTCCGCGGAATATGGCACATCAGGCCGGCTTGGCCAACATGGAGAGGGACGGTTGGATCGAGAATTTGAGGGAAAAGGGGCTCCTCTATTCTTCAACGGGGACTTCCTGGTGTTTTTCTTCCAGTTTTCGTTTTTTCTTTTCTTCTTTTTTTGCTTTTCTGGCGAGTTCTTTCTGGCGTTTTTCAAATCCATAATTCGGTTTTCTGGCCATCTGATTGTCCTTTCCTTAGGTTTTTGGAAGGCGGAAAAAGCGAAGAAAAAATACACTTGTTTGCCTTTGTGCGTTTGGCATAGCACGGCAGTCCTTTGAAAGGCAAGACTTAACCTGATCAGGCCAGGATCCAAGACGCGACTTCCGGTAAACCCCCAGGGCGACAAGGAGATGGGTTCAACCTAGAAACTCGTAAAAGTCTGTCGAAGCGGCACGAAAAGGCCGGTATCAGCGTTATGCTGATGTTTTGGGTCTTAAAACAGGGATACCCCTGATGGTGATAGGTGATGTGGGAAGCCGTAAATTGAGCTATAATGGGTACATTTTCCAGAATCAAGCGTTTCGCGTACAGACCATAATTTTTTCACCAAAACTTCAAGGAGGATGAAACGAACATGAACCCTATTGGAGCGGTAAACGCCCTTTACCCGATGCCGACAACCCTGGTGGGCGCTACGGTAAACGGAAAACCAAATTTTTTGGCAGTGGCCCATGTCGGCATCTTGAATCATGGAACACCCCAGTATCTTTCCATCGGTCTGGGAAAGGCTCACTACTCCAATGCCGGTATCATCGAAAATCGGACGTTTAGCCTATGTCTGCCGTCCGAAGACCTCATGGTGCAGACCGACTATTGCGGGATCATGACCGGCCGGAAAACGGATAAGGCGGCGCTGTTCGATGTGTTTTACGGGCAGCTGAAAACAGCGCCGATGATCGGCCAGTGTCCGGTCAACATGGAGCTCAAGGTCCATGAAGTGATGGATTTCAAGACTCATGACATCTTTATCGGGCAACTGGTTCAGACCTACGCCGATGACGCGGTGATGGCCCATGGAAAAATCGATATCGCCAAGCTTCGTCCTTTGCTTTTTGACATGGCCAGCATGAAATACTGGCGTCTCGGCCCGGTTTTGGGCAACTGCTGGAGTGTTGGGAAATCATTAAAAAAAACAAATTGATAGGCTGTATGTCAAAGCCAGAGCATTGACACCCGAACCGGTTCTTGAGATATTGACCCGCACATGGAGGAAACGCTTCGATGCAGACTTTCCGCACCTATGATCCGGGAAATTATTACGATGAATTAATCGAGGTTAGCGGCCAGCCGCGGCCCGGGGCCAAGCTGCTGGTGGACAAGATCGACTCGCTGCCGCCGGGGGATCTGGACATGCGCCAGAAAGCCGCCGAAGCCCTGCTGCTGAAAATGGGCATCACTTTCAATGTCTATGGCCGCGAGGAGGGCACTGAGAAGATCTTTCCCTTCGACATCATACCCCGCATCGTTTCAAGCCGGGACTGGCTCCAGATCGAAAGCGGGCTGAAACAGCGTATCTTTGCGCTAAATGAATTCATCCAGGACGTCTACAACGACCAAAAAATCCTCAAGGACAAGGTGGTCCCTCAAGACCTGATTTTCACCAGCCGCACCTTTCGCAAAGAGTGCGAGGGATTTACCCCGCCGCGGGGCATTTGGTGCCATGTGACGGGCACCGACCTGGTCAGAGACCGCGACGGGCGCTTTTACGTGCTGGAAGACAACCTGCGCTGTCCGTCGGGGGTTTCTTATGTGCTGGAAAACCGCCAGGTGCTCAAACGCACTTTTCACCAGGTCTTTGAGGCCTCGCGGGTACGCCCGGTCGACGATTATCCCACCAAGCTGCTGGAGATGCTCGAGTACCTGGCCCCGGATCATGTGCAGTCGCCCACCATCGGCGTGTTGACCCCCGGTATCTACAACAGCGCCTACTTCGAGCATTCATTTCTCTCCCAGCAGATGGGCGTTGAACTCGTGGAGGGCCAGGACCTGGTGGTCTCTGACGGCTTTGTGCATATGCTGACCACCAAGGGGTTGCAGCGCGTGGATGTGTTTTACCGGCGCATCGATGATGTCTTCATCGACCCGGAGGTATTTCGCCCCGATTCCATGCTGGGGGTCAAGGGGCTGATCTCCGTCTATAAAGCGGGCCGGGTCGCCTTGGCCAACGCACCGGGCACCGGTATCGCCGATGACAAGGTGATCTATGCCTATG
>JBJKSK010000351.1:0-6463 GCA_046704125.1 Desulfobacterales bacterium
GACCCCAGTGGTGTCTCCGGAAGCCAGCAGACGGTAGGTGTCCGCGTCGGATAAATCGATTTCAAGCAGATCCGGGGGCTTCTGGCCCTGGCCGGCGATTAGCGTCAAGGTCTCTTCGATCACCGTCAAGTTGCGAAGCCCGAGAAAGTCGAATTTGACCAGCCCGATTTTTTCCACCCGTTTCATGTCCAGCTGGGTCACCACCTCGCCTTTTTTCCCCCGATACAGCGGCAAGTACTCGCTTAGCGGTTTGTCCCCGATGACCACCCCGGCGGCATGGGTGGAGGCATGCCTGGGAAGTCCCTCAAGGGTTTTGCAGATCTGAATCAACTCGGCCACATCGGGCCGGGAGGCGGCCAGTTCGGTTAGTTTGGGCTCTTGTTTGAGCGCATCATCCAAGCTGATGTTGAGCACATCGGGCACGAGTTTGGCGATGGCATCAACTTCCCGCAGCGGTATGGCCAGGGCCCTGCCCACGTCCCGGATCACGGCCCGGGGTTTGAGCTTTCCGAAGGTGATGATCTGGGCCACGTAATCTCCGCCGCCATAGCGGTTGACCACGTATTTGAAGACTTTTTCCCGGCCGTTGATGCAAAAATCCACGTCGATATCGGGCATGTTGCTTCGCGCCGGATTCAGGAACCGCTCGAAGATCAAGCCGTTGGTGATGGGATCCAAGTCGGTGATGCCCATGCTGTAGGCCACGATGCTGCCGGCGGCCGATCCTCGGCCCGGGCCCACGGGCACGTGGTTTTGTTTGGCGTACTGGATAAAGTCGGCCACGATGAGAAAATAGCCGGGAAAGCCCATTTTCTTGATGACGGAAATCTCGTAATCGAGCCGTTTCTGGTAGAGGGCCAGATCGACCTGGGGATTTTTTCCCAGGATGCGGGCCATGCGCTTTTGAAAACCGTCGCGCACCTTTTGCTCGAAAATCTCATCGGCGGTTAGCGAGGAGCCGGGATCAAACTTGGGGAAATGGTAAGTCTTGAAGTCAAACTCGACGTGACAGCGTTTGCCGATGGCCAGCGTGCTGTCGATCGCCCCGGGATAATCGGCAAAATCGGCGTGCATCGCCTCCGGGGTTTTGAAATAGAGCTGATCGGTGCGAAACTTGAACCGATCGGTATCGTGGACGGTTTTTTGGGTCTGAATGCAAAGCAGCACATCGTGGGCGCGCACATCGGAGGCATCCAGATAGTGGCAGTCGTTGGTGGCCACCAGTGGAATCGAAAGCCTCCGGCTCATCTCCCGCAACGCCTCGTTGACCGTGGTCTGCAGATCGATGCCGTTGTTTTGAACCTCGAGAAAGAAGTTGTCCGGCCCAAAGGTTTCCTGGTAAAAACGCGCGGCGTCATCGGCGCGATCGATACGGCCGGATTGGATGGCCCTGGGAATCTCACCGTGCAGACACGCCGACATGGCGATGAGACCTTTAGCGTGGGCCTTTAAGATTTCCTTGTCCACCCGGGGCTTGTAGTAAAAGCCCTGCAGTTGCGCAATGGAGGCCATCTTGCACAGGTTTCGGTATCCTTGCTGGTTTTCGGCCAGCAGAATCAGGTGGCACAACCCCTTGTTATCCTCTACGGTCTTGTCGGCGATGGAGCGCGGCGCCACATAGCATTCACAGCCGATGATCGGTTTGATCCCGGCCTTTTGCGCCAGTTCATAAAATTCCACGACCCCGAACATGGTCCCATGATCCGTAATGGCCACCGTGTCCATGCCAAATTCGGCGGTACGCGACAGCAACGCGTCCAAGCGGATGGCGCCGTCTAGCAAACTGTACTGGGTGTGCACATGCAAATGTACAAAAGGCGGTATGGCTAACTGTGTCATCCGTTATTGGCTCGCGCTCTCAATCCAGCCGATAATTCGGGGCTTCCTTGGTGATGATCACGTCATGCACGTGGCTTTCCCGCAACCCGGCGGCACTGATTTTCATGAACCGGGCCTTTTCCCGCAGTTGCTCTATACTCGAGCAGCCCACATAGCCCATGCCGGCCTTGAGCCCGCCGATGAGTTGAAAAATGTTCGACGACAGGGAACCGCTGTAGGGCACCCGCCCCACGATTCCCTCGGGAACCAGTTTGTCGTCTTCGGCCTCTTCCATCTGGTAGTAGCGGTCCTTGCTGCCTTTTTTCATGGCCTCCAGGGATCCCATTCCACGGTACACCTTGTAGCTTCGCCCCTGGTAAAAAATCAGTTCCCCGGGGCTTTCCTCGCAGCCGGCAAACAGCCCGCCAATCATCACCACGTGGGCGCCGGCCCCGATGGCCTTGGTGACGTCGCCGGAAAACTTGATACCGCCGTCGGCAATCAGCGGCACCCCGGTTTTGGCTGACACCGATCGGCAATTCAGGATGGCGGTGATCTGCGGCACGCCGATGCCGGCCACGATCCGGGTGGTGCAAATCGAACCCGGGCCAATGCCGATCTTGATGCCGTCGACTCCGGCTTTGACTAGGTCCTCGGCTCCCTGCGCCGTGGCCACATTTCCGGCAATCAGCTCGCAATCGGAAAATGTGGCCTTCAGGGCCTTGACCGAATCGATCACGTTTTTGGAATGTCCATGGGAGGTATCGATGACCAGTACATCGGCTCCGGCTCGAAGCAGGGCCTCGGCCCTAGGCATCATGTCCGGCCCCACCCCGATGGCCGCGCCGGCTCGCAGCCGGCCCATGCTGTCTTTGCAGGCATTGGGATATTTCTTGATCTTTTCGATGTCCTTGATGGTGATCATTCCGGTCAACCGCCCGTTTTTGTCGACCACGAGCAGTTTTTCAATCCGGTGCTTGTGCAGCATCCGCTTGGACTCCTCCAGTTGGATGCCCTCGGAAACCGTGACTAGATTCTCATGGGTCATCACCTGGGAAACCGGTTGATCAAAGTTGGTTTCGAATCGCAAATCGCGGTTGGTGACAATGCCGACTAGCTGATCTTTTTTGACCACGGGAACCCCCGATATCCGATACTGCTCCATGAGCTTGAGCACTTCACGCAGCGGCCGATCCGGCTCGATGGTCACCGGGTCGATGATCATCCCGCTTTCCGACTTCTTGACCTTGCCGACTTCAATCTCCTGGTTTTCGATGCCCATGTTCCGATGAATGAAGCCAATACCACCTTCTCTGGCCATGGTGATGGCGGCCTCGGCTTCGGTGACCGTATCCATGGCGGCGCTGACAACCGGAATGTTTAGCGTCAAATTCCTGGTCAGCATGGTCTTGGTGCTGACGTCTTTGGGCAAAATATCCGAATAACCGGGAATCAACAACACATCATCAAACGAAAACCCGTCTTCGGGTGATAGCTGCATCATCGGGAGATCCTCCTATTGGAACGGCAACGTCTCTGGGACACGATTGGATGGGACCTTAAAGATACGGCTCCCGAGGGAGCCGTATATCGGTGAAATCGATTTGATCCCATCGTTTATCAGAAGCGCTAAACTTTATCAATCCCAAATTTGACTCCTTGACAAGGCAAAGTCGGCCGATATAAGTAAAACTCGATTTTTTAGCTGCCCTAAGCTCATAGGATAAGAGTCTACGCCCCTTAGAGGGGTCAACACGAAACGGCCACCGTCGATGCGCATCGAGATCAATTCCGAAAACCCCCAGGGCCGGCTTATCGAAAAAGTCGCTGCCGTGTTGCGTCAGGGGGGGATTATCGCCTATCCCACCGACACTTTCTATGGCATCGGGTGCGATATCATGAACAAAAAAGCCATCGAGCGAATCTATCAGCTCAAGCAGCGCCACAAAACCAAACCCTTTTCCTTTATCTGCTCGGATTTAAAAAACATCAGCGACTATGCCAAGGTCTCCAACTGGGCCTACAAGACCATGCGCCGTCTGCTGCCAGGGCCATATACCTTCATTCTCGAAGGCTCCAAGCTGGTACCCAAGATCATGCTCACCAAACGAAAGACCGCTGGTATCCGGGTTCCTCAAAGCCCCATATGTATGGCTCTGGTCCAGGCGCTGGGCCACCCGATCATATCCACCAGCGCCACCACGGAAGACGGGAACGAACTGCATGATCCGTCTCTGATTGAGGATCATTTCAGGAACCGGATCGATCTGGTAATCGACGGCGGGCCCGTACCGGGCCGCCCATCAAGCGTCATTTCGCTGATCGAAGACGTCCCGGAAGTCATCCGCAAAGGGCTCGGGGACGTGAGTCTGTTTGAATAAGCAGGGGTGAAAGCCATCACCGCCCATTTCCCGGTTGCCAGAGATACCCGGCAAAGGGAAGAGTGGCGGCTGTGCGCAAATCAGTGACCTGCGCGACGGACTCGGCCAGATATTTGAGAAACGACATCTTCTTTTCGGGGGCTTGCACCGAGGAGATCTTTCCCTTGATTCCGCCCAGCCGACCGGCCCACTGGATCGCATCTTCAAGGTTTCCCAGGCGATCCACGAGCCCCAGCTTCTGAGCCGTTTCGCCGGTAAAAATCCGGCCATCGGCCAGGGCTCGGATGGTTTTCGGATCCTTTTTCCGTCCCTTGGCCACTGCCAAAATGAATTGATCCCGAATCTGATCCACAAATTGTTGCAGCATCTGCTTTTCCGTGTCGGTCATCTCCCGGGTGGGTGAACCAATATCCTTGTAGGTTCCGGCTTTGATCACAACGGGGCGCAGCCCGATTTTTTCCATCAAGTCCAGGTAGTTGGTAAAACTCATGATCACGCCGATGGAGCCGGTGATCGTACCGGGATCGGCCATGATGCCGTCTGCCGCTGAAGCAATGTAGTAACCGCCGGAAGCCGCCACCGTGCCCATGGACACCACCACTTTTTTGACACGCACCGTCTTTTGCACTTCACGGTAAATCTCCTGCGTGGGGCCCACCGCGCCCCCGGGGGAATCGATGCGCAACACGATGGCCCGTATGGCATCGTCTTGCCTGAAGGCCTTGAGGCTATCGATGGTCGGTCCGGCATCGGAAATGATTCCGTTGATGGGGACCACCCCGACTTTTTCCCCAAACTCCAGACCGGTTCCCAGATGGCCCAAGACCAGCATCAGTCCTATTCCCAGCACCGTGACGGTAAACAGGGCCGAGAGAACCAACATAAAAAACAGGTAGGGATGGCGACGCGAAAACATGGCTGCTTAAAACTCGCTGGAGGTGGCCCCTGGCCTGGCTGGCGTGAAAAAAACTTGGCCCAAGGGCAACCGTGAGGCTTGCCCTTGGGCCAAATATTTCATCCTGAATCCGGTACCTGTCTCTTACTTGCCGGAGAGTTTTTCCTGAAGGTTTTCGCGCAGGATCTCACCGAAAGTCGAGGTTGCCGGCCGCATGTTGTTGATATACTCACTAAGGATCGACTGGTCATCGTCTGCCTCGAGCCGCTTCACGGAAAGCCCGATTCGGCGCTCCTCGCTGTTGATGTTCATCACCTTGGCGGTGATCATATCGCCTATGGCGAACTGATCCGAAGGCGACTTGATCTTTTCCTTGCTGATTTCGGAGATGTGCACCAGACCCTCGATGCCTTCCTCAAGTTCCACAAAGACCCCGAAGTCGGTGATATTGGTCACCGTGCCGGTGATCTCCTTGCCCACCAGATAGCGCTCGGCCACGGTCTTCCAAGGATCGGTCTGAAGCTGCTTGATACCCAGGGAAAAGCGCTCGTTGGCCTTGTCGATGTCCAGCACGATGGCTTGGACCAGATCGCCTTTCTTGAACACTTCCGAAGGATGCTTGATTCTCTTGGTCCAGGAAATGTCGGAAATGTGGACCAGGCCGTCAATGCCCTCGTCAATGCCGATAAACAGCCCGAAATCAGTGATGTTTTTGATCTTTCCTTCAATCGTGGTGCCAATGGGGTATTTTTCGCTGATCACATCCCACGGATTGGGAACTACCTGTTTCATTCCCAGTGAAATCCGCCGGCTGTCGGGTTTGATATCCAGCACCAGGGCCTCAACGACTTCGCCCACGGAAACCACCTTGGACGGATGCCGGACCTTTCGCGTCCAGGACATCTCGGAGACGTGGATCAAACCTTCGATACCTTCTTCCAACTCGACAAAAGCACCATAGTCCGTTAAGCTGACCACCTTTCCGGAAATCCGCGAACCAATGGGGTATTTCTCGGCAGCGCTCGCCCAGGGATCTTCGGTCAACTGCTTCATGCCCAGGGAAACCCGCTCACGCTCCAGGTCCAAATTGAGGATTTTGACGGTGATCTCGTCTCCCACGGAAAACAGTTCGGAAGGATGTTTGACCCGCCCCCAGGAAATATCGGTGATGTGAAGCAGTCCGTCTACACCGCCCAGATCGACGAACACCCCGTATTCGGTGATGTTTTTGACGACTCCGAGAACCACCTTGCCCTCGTGGATGGAAGATAGGGTCTTGCTGCGGGCCTGTTCGCGTTCCTGTTCAAGCAGTACCCGCCGGCTCAGCACGATATTGCTGCGCTTGCGGTTGTACTTGAGGATCTTGAAC
>JBJKSK010000352.1:0-3319 GCA_046704125.1 Desulfobacterales bacterium
GAGGTCTTTCGCAACATCGCCGCCCATTGCCAGGTGACGATGGCCGATCCCATCTGGGAGTCCATCCTGCCCAAACGCTTCATCATGACCTTTAAAGTAGAGGGCTTCAGTGTTCCCAAACTCCAGGAGCGCCTCGACGATCTGACCCGGCAGGGCATTTTCGTGCCCCGGATGATTCTCATCGACGGACTGCCCATCGAAGGGCAAAACGCCCGCCAGGATCTTGAGGCCCTCAAGGCTTTGGCCCTGCGCCACGATGTCCACGTCTGGTTCACCGTTCGGACCCATCGCCATGAAACTCCGGAAATCAACGGGGTGCCGCAGGCCGTCGTCGAGGTTTCCGACCTGTTTGACGTGATTCTTCAGCTCCAGCCGCAAGACAAGGAAATTCACGTCAGGGCCATCAAGGGCGGCCCGGACCGATTGGATGCGCCGCGATTGCTCCTGGATCCATCGACCCTTCTGATCAAGGATAAATGACCGACATTTTTTAAACGCCGCACCTTGCGCGCGGCGCTTTACACCCCCCTTTCCCCTCGATCCCCCGGCGTCTGGAACCCGGCCGACACCAAGGCCCCCGGGCGCCGGTTCTGATTTGCGCTGTGGCCTACAAATATGTCGGATTACCGTTTGCCGGCACCGCTGAAAGAAAAGCATACATCTTTTATTTCAGTGAGTTGAACACTTTCACAACATAGACGAAATTGTCATCTTGGCCGGCTTTCTGCCGCTTCATCATTGTCAACGCCGGAGCCTACAGGGGTTGATCCGCGTCGTTTTTCGCAAACGATCTTCCCGTATCCGACCGATCTAACCGATATTTCAGTAATAAATCACTTTTTTAGCTTCAACGGGATAAAGCCCGGCAGGTTATTCCGGGTCGGGAAATGAAGCGAAGTCAAAATAAAATTTCAAAATTGTCATATTTTCTCCCAGACCCTCTTGCTAAACTCAAATTTTATTTTATTCCATCAAGTTACAGAATCGGCACCGATATTGCTACCCAACAAGGAGGCTCATTTCAAATGGGGACCTCGCAGGCTCGGCCCATGGTCCCGACTTTCTATGGCCATTTTCCTGCAACCGGAGTCATCGCAACTCTGGGAGGGTTTTTCATGCTGGGGAAAAAAACGATCGCCGCATCCGGAGCCATCATGTTGTTGTCCCTGTCGCAGACGGCACTTGCCGCGCCAAACGGTGCCATCGATACCGGATCCACCTCCTGGATGCTGGTTTCCACCGCTCTGGTACTGCTCATGGTCCCAGGCCTGGCGATGTTTTACGGGGGACTGGTGCGAACCAAAAACGTCATCGGGACCATGATGCACACCTACGTTTCGTTGGCCATCATCGGCGTGCTCTGGGTCGTTTGCGGCTATTCGCTGACGTTTGGGAGAAACATCATGGGAGGCCTCGTCGGGTGGAACCACGATTTTTTCTTTCTAAGCGGCATCGACGACAAGATCACCCACGGCATTCCGGAATACATCATTGCCATGTTCCAAGGAAAATTTGCCATCATCGCCCCGGCATTGATCAGCGGCGCCTTGGCCGAAAGAGTGTATTTTAGAGGCTACTGCCTGTTTATCGCGCTGTGGTTTCTGCTGGTCTACTGCCCGCTGTGCCACTGGGTGTGGGCTTCCGACGGATGGCTGTTCAAGGCCGGCGCCGCCGGTGTCATCGATCTGGCCGGAGGCCTGGTGATTCACGTCTCGGCGGGGGTCAGCGCCCTGATCGTGGCGCTTTTTCTCGGCGCTCGCAAGGGTTTTCCCAAAGCGGTGATCAATCCCAACAACCTGGTCATGACCCTGATGGGCGCAGGCCTTTTGTGGGTGGGATGGTTCGGATTCAATGCCGGCTCGACCCTTCAAAGCGGGCTGGCCACGGCACGGGCGCTGACCATGACCCAGATTGCCGCGTCCGCTGGAGCCCTGACCTGGCTTCTGATCGAAGCCATTGCCTTTCGCAAGGCCACTTCCGTTGGGTTTGCCTCCGGCATCGTGGCAGGGCTGGTGGCTATCACACCGGCGGCAGCCGTCGTCAAACCGGTGGGCGCCCTCATTCTGGGATCGGCCTCCTCGTGCGTCTGCTATCTGGCACTCCAGATGAAAATGAAGCTAAAATACGACGACAGCCTCGACTGTTTTGGCATCCACGGCGTGGGCAGCGGACTTGCGGTGTTGCTGCTGTCTTTTTTTATCCGCCACAGCTGGATGAAAGCCGCCGCGGCAGCCTCTGCCACGGGTCGTTGGAGCGTCTGGAACCAGCTTCTCGTGCAGCTTGAAGGCCTGGGCACCACGGTGGTGCTGGCCGCCGCGATGACCTTCGTCATCTGCCTGGCCGTTGAAAAAACCGTAGGGTTTAGGCTCTCCGATCAAAAAGAGCTCGAGGGCCTGGACATGTCCCTGCACGGCGAACGCGGCTACGGCTTGATTTTTTCCGACGTCGTCTGATCCCGCCATCGGCCACGGAGCCGCATCTTTCGGCAAGCGGCTCCGTGCTCCAAATCCCTTCTGGGTTGCGTTTCTCCAGGCCATCGGATTTCCGGCCTGTCTTGGGCTCTTGAAAAATCCCGGACTGTCAACTGCCCTGGTTTCTGCCCCCGGCCTGCGGTTGAACCCTTTTTCCCCCAAAAAAAAGTTGAAAAAAAGCCCAATGTTGTGATAGCCTAATTTTGAGTATATACTCAATAAGTGAGGTAAAAGGAGGCTGTCATGAAAATAGCGATCTCATCGACCGGGCGGGACCTGGATGCGGCGCTTGACCCGCGATTCGGGCGCTGCCCATGCTTTATCGTCGTGGATTCGGCATCCGGGGACTTCGAGGTGCTCGACAACCCGTCTGCGGCCACAGCCGGTGGAGCCGGCGTTCAGACCGCTCAAATGGTGGCCAACGCCAAGGTGCAAGCGGTGATTACCGGCGACCTGGGGCCCAATGCGACCGAGGCGCTGGCTGCAGCCGGCATAAAGGCTTTCACGGGCCGATCCGGTACGGTACGCCAGGTCCTGCAGCAATATGAAAGCGGCGGCGTACCGCTAAACCCCGCATCCACAGACGCGGCGGCAAACGCTCCAGGCGCCGGACGCCAAGCGGGCCGGTGCGGCGGAGGCCGCCGGGGCATGGGGCGGGGAGGCGGCTGCGGGAAAAGCGGCGGTTCGGCCGGATCTTGCGTCTGCCCCGGCTGCGGGGAAAAAGTGGCCCACCAACAGGGCGTTCCGTGTTTTCAGGAAAAATGCCCGAAATGCGGCGGGACCATGACAAGAGCCTAGCCAACGCCGGTGTCTCCTGAAAATCCCGCAGGAGTGCCTTGCTCCTGAGA
>JBJKSK010000353.1:0-5686 GCA_046704125.1 Desulfobacterales bacterium
CTACCTTTCATAAGCGTAAGCGCGCTTGATGGCGTCAAATTCGTCAATATGAGCCAGAAACAGATCCACCAGGCGGGGGTCGAAATGTCTTCCGCGCTCTTTTTGGATCATGTCGACAAAACGATCCATGCTCCAGGCCTCTTTGTAGGATCGGCTGTGGCTGTAGGCGTCGAGCACGTCGGCCAAGCCGCTGATGCGCGCGTAGAGATGGATCTGTTCTTCCCTCAGCCCCTGGGGATATCCCAGACCGTCCCATCGTTCGTGATGCTGCAAGGCCACGATGGCCGCGGCCTGCATCAATTTTCGGCCGGAAGTCTTGAGGATATCGTAGCCGATGACCGTGTGGGATTTCATCAGTTCGTATTCCTCGGGGTTCAGGGGTTCCGGTTTTTCCAACATGCTGTCGGGAATGGCGATCTTGCCCACATCATGCATGCAGATGGCCTGGCGCAGCAGCTCCGATTCCCAGGGGTCGAGGCCCACCTTTTCGGCCAGCAGGCCGGCATAGGCAGCCACACGTTTCACGTGATAAGCCGTTTCCCGGGACCGGAATTCAAGGACTTCGCCTAGCAGGAAAAGGACTTCGTTTTGAGTGTCGATGGCCTCCTGGCTAACGTGCAGGTTGTCAAGAGCCAGGGCGACATTTCCCGTAAAGATATCGAGCAGATGGTTCGCCTCGGGACTCAATGGATGCCCGTTTTGAAGATAGAGCAGAAAGCTGCGGCCCTTGTTGGTGACCAGATGGCCGATATAGGTCCGAGGGTAATGCAGGCTTTGCTTGCTGGCTACAGCCGCCTGCAAATTACTGGAAACAGGCTCCGGAAGGGGCTGCTGGTCGTGCATCAGGCCGGCATAGGCGCCGGCGGCGGCCAGAGGTTTTAGCCAGGGAAAAGGCGCCGAGGCATCGTCCACTTCAGCCCAAAAAGCATCCGTGGCGCCTTCCACCAGGGATAAGAGCTGGGTGACCACGCCATCGCAAAGCTGTTTGAAGGATCGATATCCGAACAGGTGCCTGGAGGCGGCAAGGATCCGGTCGAGACCTTGCCGGTTCTTTTCGATGGTTTTTAAATCCCGGTATTCCCGCAGGGCGGCCGTCACCGTGGTAAACAGCCGCTGAGCGGTCAGTTCCGTCTTTTCCTTATAATCGTTGATTTCATATTGAAGAATGACACGGTTTTCCGGGGCTTTTCCCGGGTGGCCGGTGCGAAGCACGATGCGCACCAGTTTGTTGTTGAGTGTTTCCCGGATGGCACGGGCCACCCGCAAACCGGCATCATCGGTATCCATGACCACATCGAGCAATACCAGGGCCGTTTCGGGGTGCCCCTGCATCATAAACAACGCCTCTTCACCGGAATAGGCGCTGAGAAATTGCAGGGGCAGTCCCTGAAAGCTGAAATCGGCGAGCACCATTCGCGTGACCCGGTGAACCTCCGGGTCATCGTCGACCATCAGCAGTTTCCACCGGCGGTCATCCCCACTATGTTTTCCAGGGGCTTCGTCGGCGAATTGGACCGGGTCTTCGGATGCCCTGTCGGGTGCCGTCTCTATTTTTTCGCCTGTGCTCATCTGTCAGGGAACCGATCCTTCAGGCCGAGGAAATCCGAAGCGTCCCGGAGAAACAGATCGACCAGGGCCGGATCAAAGCTTTTTTCCCGCTCTTTTGAAATGTAGGTCATGGTCTGGTCGACCGACCATGCCTTCCGGTAGACCTGCGGGTGGGTCAAAGCGTCGAAAACGTCTAACAACCTGACGATTCGGCAGGCAAATAACGTTTCTTGCGCTTTGCGCCCGTCCGGGTAACCGGTCCCGTCCCAGTTCTCGTGATGTTGAAGCGCAAGTCCGGCTGCCGTTTGAAGCAGTTGGTGGTTGGATTTTTTCAAGAGGTCGGATCCAAAGCGGGTGTGCTGCTCCATGATGGCATGTTCTTTCGGGGTGAGTCGATCCGGCTTGAGCAAAATGGCGTCTGGAATGCCGACTTTTCCCAGGTCATGCAGGGGGGCCGCCATCCACAGTTGCCAGGCTTCCTCGGATTTCATCCCGGCCAGCCTGGCTAACAGGAAAGCGCCTTCGGCCACCCGGACGGCATGCTGAGACCGGCCGCTGGAGCGGTTTTCGGCCACATTCCCGAGAATGGCGATGACTTCTTTTTGGGTATCGACGATTTCCCGGTTGAGTGCGCAGTTGTCAAAGGCCACGGCCAGGTTGGCGGAAAACACCCGTATCAATTTTTGTTCCAAAGGTGCCATTGGGTTGCAGCCGTCGAGATAAATCAGGAAAATCGCTTCCGTGCGAGACGGAAAGCAGCCGATGTAGGAATCATCGAAAAAGAGGCTGCGTTTGTGAATGCAGGCTTCCTGCAGGACGGAGTGCACCTTTGCCGGCAGGTCCGAGGTTTTGGCGGCATGTTTCAATTTTCCCGTTGCCGCCAGCACGGCGATAGATTGTTTTTCAGCCGTTGCGATGACGCCGGATGAACCCAGGTCAATAGTCGATTCATCCCAGCCGAGAACGGCGGTGAGATGCCGCAAAGCGCATTGCGCCAGTGGTTTCAACGACTGGATCCGGTACAGATTCGTCGAGGCATCCAAAACCCTTTGGAGCCCCCGGCGGTTTTTTTCAATAGTCGTTAAGTCACGAAAGGAGCGCAGCGCCGCGGTAACGGTGGTAAACAGCTTTTGGGCCGTCAGTTCGGTTTTTTCCTTGTAGTCGTTGATGTCGAATCGGTCGAAAATGTCCCGCTGCGGGGCTTTTCCCGGTTGCCCGGTGCGAAGCACGAGGCGCACCAATCGGTTTTGCAGGCTTTGGCGGATGTACGTGACGACCTCCAGACCGGCGGTTTCCGTCTCCATGACCACATCCAGCAGGATCACCGCGGTTTCCGGGTGGGCATCCATCATACGCATGGTTTCCACACCGGAATAGGCGTTGAAAAAAATTACGGGTCGGTTTTCGAAGCGAAAATCGTTGAAAACCATCCGCGTGATGCTGTGCACTTCCGGTTCATTGTCAGCAATGACAATCGTCCATGGTTCTTGGATGGGAAATGCGATCTCGGGCAGCCGGGTTTCTTCGGAAAACCGGAGCCGCCCATCCAGATCAGGCGTCTGCGAATTCCGATTCGGCAGGGACTGCGGCCTGCAGGTGCTCGATGATCCGACCCTTTCGGGTCCCGGTGGGGAAATGCTGTTTAAGGGTATGGTAGGCGTCATAGCCGTCCGATAGGGTATTGAAATAAAAATCCTGGGCCAGTTCGGCAAAACAGGCTAGATCCGTCTCCAATTCGCAGGCGCGGATATACAGCGCGATGAGCTCGGCGAGCATGGTTCGAAACTCATGGAAATAGGCCAGGTCGTGGAGCAGGGAAGGGTCAGTGGGGTTTTTTTCGATGCCGTAGAACAGCAGTTGTTTGAGATTTAAATTCCCCTGGCGAAAATATTTGCGAAAGAGCGCGAAATTGGGGTTGTCGGCATTTTTTTCCACACGAAAAGCTTCCAGGACTGATTCGGACAACCGGATATGGCCCGCGAAAAAGGCGTCGAGAAACTCCTGATTGATATTTTGCGCAACCGCGGCCTGTTCTTCTTCGATTTGTCGGCTACCGGCCCCTTGGCCTTCGCCACCGTCCGCGGCTTCCAAACTTCTGTATGAAACCTCCGTGGCTTGCAGCGCATACCGCAGCCAATCAAGGTCCTTTTCCGGTATCGAACAACGGTATTCGTCGAAAATATTTTTGCTTCTTTTTTTCTTCATGTGAAGTCTCGAATCGACTATTATAGCTATTCTATCCGGAAACCGCCCACCTGGCAAGGAGAATGTGAACCCATTTCCGATTTGCCCCTCTTGCGGATTTTTGGCAAATTCGATATGGACGCTTAACATGGCCGGCAGCCTGGGCTTGTTCCGGGTCAGGCATTGGAATTTTGCAGAAGCAGGCTATATCTTCCGAGAGGAGTTTCCCATGTCGATCCGGCTATTGGCCAAGGATCTGTACATTCTGATGCGTCAGGTCCGACATTTGGAGGAAAAAATCCAGCTAACCCCGCCGATGCAGCGCACCAAACTGGAAGAACAGTTGCGCCGGCGGCGCGCCGAGCGAGACCGGGTGCGCCGCATGCTCGAGGCAACCAAGGCACGATGAAGGGCAAATGATGAATCGTGAATGTCAGCCTCGTCCTTTGCCTATGGCCGCTGCTTCCACGTCCTTTTCATAAAACTCTCGACACAGGCGGTAAACTCCTCGGGTCTTTCGATGGCCATCATATGGCCGGCGTTTTCGATCATGCACAGTTGGGCTCCGGGTATGTGGCGCTGAAGAAATTGACCATATTTGATCGGGGTGAGTCTGTCGGCACTAGCCGAGACCACCAGCGTGGGGCAGGAGATCTCCCCGAGCCGATCCGTGAGATCAAATCGGTTGCAGGCGGTGTAATCGCCATGGGTTACCGATGCCGGGGTGTTGAGAAACTCCGAGCGAGCCTGTTGAACCAGCTCCGGCAGGGTATCGGGGCCGAAGGCCATGTTACAGACCGTATCGATGGCTGCCGGATAGTCGGTTGTCAGAACGTCGATAATGGCGGGGCTGACCCTAAGCCGGCATCCGGTGCCCACCAGGATGATCCCGTCTAACCAAGCGGGTTTTTCAAGGGCGGCCTGCTGAACGATGGCGCCTCCCAGGGAGTGGCCCATGAGCACCACATGCTTCAGAGCTGTGGCCGCGATGAATTCAGCCACAAACTTGGCATAGTCGGCCACCCGCTGGCGACCGGGGCCTGTGGATCTGCCGTGGCCGGGCAGATCCACGGCGATGCCCGGCCCTGAGGGCAAATTCAAGATAGCTGGAGGCCAGTGCCGGTGATGGCCGCCTGAGCCGTGGATGGCCAACAAGACGCGGCCACCGCGACCCGGTCCTGCCGTATAGAAGATTTGCTGTTTTCCGACCTGTGCATAAGGCATCTCAACTCTCCGCTTGTGTTTTGTCATTTCTGACGGTATTTGAGGGCCTGTCGGCTGTCGATGGTACCAGAACGACACCGGAAATGTCCATCTTCCCTGATGACCTAAACCGGGATCTTCTGGAGCCGGCTGGTTCAAACCAGCGGTGTTTACCCTGTTTTTTTCATTATCTTAAGGATCCATCGGTTAAATTATGCCATCCAATCTGCAAAATCTGAGAGTCGGCGTTTATATCGACTCTGCCAATATCGCTAGAAACGGCGGCTACGGAATGCATTACGACGTGCTGCGAGAATTCGCCTGCCGCGATGAGGCCACGCCCATGAGGCTAAACGCTTACGTGGTCTTTGACGCCGAACGTGCCCGAGAAGACTACCCGTACCGCGAAGGTCAACGGGGGTTTCACGATGTGTTGCGGGAGCAGGGATACAAGGTTATCGTCAAGACGGTCAAATGGTACATGGACGACGAGAAAAATTTCATCGGCAAGGCCAATGCGGATTTGGACCTGGCCGTAGACGCCCTTCTGCAATCCCAGAACATGGACCGGGTGCTGCTGGCCACCGGTGACGGGGACTTTGTCAAGGTGGTCCAGGCGCTGCAAAACAGGGGCTGTCGGGTGGAGGTTGTGGCCTTCCAGAACGTCTCCAACGAGTTGCGCCGGGAGGCCGATATGTTCATGTCCGGCTATCTTGTGCCCGGCCTGCTGCCCCCATCGGGCGATCGGGGC
>JBJKSK010000354.1:0-2926 GCA_046704125.1 Desulfobacterales bacterium
CAGCTGCGCGATGCGGCCAAGTTTCTCGGGTTTGCACCGGCAATGACGCTTTCGGCCAAAAGCGGGCTGCGGGTGCCACGGATTTTTCCCCTCATTGATTCCGTTTACGGCCAGTATTCGCGCCGGATATCCACCGGTGTGCTAAACAGCATCTTGCAGCGGGCCGTGACCCGAAACGAGCCGCCGATTCACCAAGGCCGGCGCATCAAATTTTACTATGCCACCCAGGTTTCGGAAAAGCCGCCCACCTTCGTGATGTTTGTAAACGCCCCGGAGGCGGTCCATTTTTCCTATCAGCGCTACCTGGTCAACCAGATCCGCGATGAAGCCGGCCTGGACCAGACGCCGATTCGCATCTATTTCCGTCAGCGCAGCAACCGGATGGTCTTTACCAAGCCGCCGGTGCGGCAGCGGCCGGGGAAAAAAAACCGGCACCGCCAAGAACGCAAATAGGTTTTTGCTGTGGATCTCTTCGACTATCAAGCTCAGGAAGCCGCCCGTTCCCAGCGGCCTCTGGCCGAGCGGATGCGGCCGGAAACCCTTGCCGAAGTCACGGGCCAGGACCATGTCGTGGGCCCGGGTCAGCTGATTCGCCGGGCCATCGAGTCAGACCGGATTTTTTCCATGATTCTGTGGGGGCCTCCGGGCTGCGGCAAGACCACCCTGGCCAGGATCGTGGCGGGGGAGACCCGATCGCATTTTCTCCAGTTTTCCGCGGTGCTTTCCGGCGTCAAGGAGATTCGGGCCGTGATCGAGGCGGCCAAGGAGCAGCGGCGCCAGCATCGCCGGCGCACCATTGTCTTTGTGGACGAAATTCACCGGTTCAACAAGGCCCAGCAGGACGCCTTTTTGCATCACGTGGAAAACGGCCTGGTGACTTTGATTGGCGCCACCACGGAAAACCCTTCCTTTGAAGTGATCGCGCCGCTTTTGTCCCGCTGCAGGGTGATCCCCCTGAAACCTTTAAGCTGTGAATCCATAGCTGAGATTCTCAGACGGGCCGTTTCCGACCAGCGCCGGGGCCTTGGTTTCATGCCACTGGATGTTGACGACGAGGCTTTGACGCACTTGGCCCGACTGGCCGACGGCGATGCCCGCCGCGGGCTCAACCAACTGGAGATCGTGGCCTCCCTGCTGCCCCAGCCTCCCGGGAAAGCGCGGCGCCACGTCGGGATTTCGGCCATCGACACCGCCTTGACGCAGACATCGCTTCGCTACGACAAATCCGGTGAAGAGCACTACAACCTGATATCGGCTTTTCACAAGAGTTTGCGGGGAAGTGACCCCGATGCGGCCCTGTACTGGTTGCATCGGATGCTGTCCGCCGGCGAGGCGCCGCTTTACGTGGCCCGGCGTATGGTCCGGTTTGCCTCCGAGGACGTGGGAAACGCCGATCCAATGGCGTTGACCGTGGCGCTAAACGCTGTTGAGGTCTTTCGGTTTCTGGGCTCCCCGGAAGGAGAACTGGCGCTGGGCCAAGCGGCTGTCTATCTGGCCACAGCCCCCAAAAGCAACAGCGTGTATGCTGCCTGCAACGCGGTCAAGGCCGCCGTGGAACAAACCGGAAGCCTGGAGGTGCCGCTGCACATCCGAAATGCCCCCACCTCCCTGATGCGTCAGCTCGGATACGGCAAAGGCTACCGCTACGCCCACGACTTCCGCGACGGTTACGCTGTCCAGGATTATCTGCCCGAAGCCTTGAAAGATACGCTTTTCTACCAGCCCAGCGATCGAGGCTATGAAAAGATCATCAAACAGCGTTTAGATCGCTGGCGCGCCCTGAAACGAAAGGCTGAAACCCCTGCCAAGTAATACGGTTGCGGGGCATGGGGCGTCTTTACGGGATGGGGTGGAATCAACCGGCCCGGAAAACGCAGCCTAAATTTTCTCACCATTGCCATCATTTCACGAGTATGATAGAATTACAAATTGGTCTTGCAAGGGCCTTTGGCCTGTTTGAATATTTTTTTACCAGGAGGGTGCACAGATGAAGGAAGTGGTCATTGTCAGCGGCGTGCGGACGGCTATCGGCAACTTTGGCGGGGGGCTCAAGGATGTACCGGTGGTCCGGCTGGGCGCCATCGTGCTCAAGGACCTGTTTACGCGCGTAGGTCTCAAACCGGTCTGCAGCCAAACGATGTCCGCCCTGGCCCCGGCGAAACTGGATCGCGGACCCATCGCGCTGGAAACCCAGGCCGCAACCTGGGATGACAATGCCCAGCCGGTGGCTGTCGACGAGGTTATCATGGGCAATGTGCTGCAGGCCGCCCAGGGCCAGAATCCGGCCCGTCAGGCGATGATCGGCGCCGGCGTTCCCAAGGAGACGCCGGCTTTGACCATCAATAAGGTCTGCGGCTCAGGACTCAAGGCCATCGCTTTAGGGGCGCAGGCCATCATGTGCGGCCAAGCCGATGTGGTGGTCGCCGGCGGGCAGGAAAATATGAGTCAGGTGCCCATGCCGAAGCCCAAGGCCAGGTGGGGATACCGGATGGAGATTTCCGGCGTCGGAGAGCTCTACGATCTGATGGTCTTTGACGGGCTCTACGAGATTTTTTACGGTTACCACATGGGCAACACCGCCGAGAACATTGCCCGGGTGTACCGCATCAGCCGTGAGGAACAAGATGCGCTCGGGGTGTTGAGCCACGCCCGGGCCAGAAAAGCCATCACAGAAGGCCTGTTTGCTCAAGAGATCGTCCCCGTGACCATCCACGGCCGCAAGGGAGACACCGTGTTTGACACCGATGAACGGCCGATGGAAACCAGCCTTGAGAAGATGGCCAAGCTGCGCCCCGCCTTCCGCAAGGACGGTACGGTGACGGCGGGAAACGCCTCGGGGATCAACGATGCCGCGGCGGCCGTACTGCTGATGAGCGCCGAAAAGGCCAAACAACTGGGCGTTGAACCCATCGTAAAGATCAAGGGC
>JBJKSK010000355.1:0-4280 GCA_046704125.1 Desulfobacterales bacterium
ATTATTCAGGAAATTCAGCGTATTGGTGGAACTTCCGCGGGGGCGATCAACGCGGTGCTGCTCGGACTTGGCTTTACGACCCAGGAAATGAAAGACATCCTATGGTCATTGGATTTCCATAAATTTATGGATGATTCATGGGGAGTGATTCGGGACACCAAGCGACTGGTAGATGATTACGGGTGGTACAAGGGCGACTACTTTCGCAACTGGATAGCGCAACTGATCAAAGAAAAAACCGGTAACAGCGAGAGCACGTTTGCGGACATCGAAGCAACAAAAGGTAGCAAGGGCTTCAAGTCTCTGTACTTTATGGGGACCAATCTCTCGACATCCTTCTCTGAAGTCTTTTCAGCAGAGCACACTCCCCGCGCCTGCGTTGCCGATGCAGCCCGCATCTCTATGTCGATTCCATTGTTTTTTGCCGCAAAACGAAGTATGCGCGGCGACGTTTATGTGGATGGCGGAGTTTTGGATAATTACCCGATAAAACTCTTCGATCGCAAAAAATATCTTGACAGCGGCAATTTCGTAAAAACACTCTACTACGAAAAGATAAATTCTCAGGCTTCGGCGATCGATAGGCCCATATCCGAGTATGTTTACAACAAGGAGACACTCGGCTTCAGGCTGGATACAAAAGAAGAAATCGCTGTGTTCCGGGATCATGCAGAACCGGTACACCAAAAGATCGACAGTTTCTTCGACTACACGTGGGCACTTGTCCATACCGTTTTGGAGGCGCAGCAAAGTGCGCACCTTCACAGTGATGATTGGGCGCGTACAGTTTATATCGATACCGTCGGGGTAGGCACCACCGATTTTGACTTGTCGGATAAGAAGAAAAAGGAATTGGTTGAATCAGGGAGAGACGGCGCAACGAAATATCTCGATTGGTACGACGGTACAGATGTCAAACCTAACAAATGAGATCAACTTTGCCCTGCACGACATCGCAGAGGCGCACCGGCACATGGAAAAAAATCAGGCCATCGGAAAGCTGGTTGCGGTGCCGGGTCCATAGCGGGACCGTCGGTCTTGAGCCGGGACGAGTTGCATCCGTCCCCGCCGGGTGATCCGGACCGTATCCGGATAAGCCGTACCTCCGCGCTTCCCAAGGAGACAGTTTCAAAACCCCTCGCGTGGGCAAAAATGGTCAGACAAGCACCGAGGAGGCCGCCTGAATCGGTGTTTCATACGATTATGCAGCGCCATGAGTATTGGGCAGGCTCAACAAAAAAGTTCAAACGCCCTTTAGCGAACTGGCCTGCAGATAGGAGGGTTTCCGATGTCGAATTTTGTCCTGGTTCATGGCGGTTGGCACGGCGGATGGACGTTTTCCGACATCGCTCGGAACCTGAGAGCATTCGGGCACAATGTATTCGCGCCGTCGTTGACCGGAAACGGTGAGCGCTCGCACTTGCGGACGAGCACGGTCAACCTCGATACCCACATACGTGACGTCGAGAATCTGATCCGGTGGGAGGATATAGACAACGTCATACTCTGCGGTCATTCGTACGGCGGAATGGTAATCACCGGTGTCGCCGACCGGATTCCCGAGCGGATTGCGTCCCTCGTTTACATCGACGCCTATGTGCCCGAGGATGGAGATTCGTGCTGGACACTTACCACTGATGCATTCCGTTCGATTTTCATTGAACAAATCGCCGCCGACGGCTTCTCGTGCGAACCTCCCGCACACCTGCTTCACAAGGACTCGCGATTCACCGCGCAATCTTTCGCATCGTTTTGCCAATGCATCCGACTTTCCGGTGCAGCGTCATCTGTAGTCCGAAGAGGGTACGCTTTCGCAGACCAATTTAAGGGGACTCCGTTTTCATCGACGTACGAACGGTGCAAGACGGACCCCCAATGGAGGGTGCGCAACTTCCCCTGCGGTCACAACATCATGGCGGCCATGCCCCAGGAACTCACGCAATTCCTGCTCGAGTTTTCAGAGTAACGGCAACTCAGAAAAAAGGGTTGGAGTCCACCGGCCCTGCCGCGGCCGTCGAATCGGCTGTCGTGTATGCAGGGACTCGGGGTCCTCCCAACGGGAACAATAGCAGCGAGGAGGCTAAAGGGGAAAATTATGAAAGGCCTGATGAAAAATGATCTCGGAGCCCCGGAAATAGTCGATCGGGGCACGTTCCAGACCGAACTGGACGCACTGCGGGTTCGAGAGAAAGCTCACACGCGAGAAGGCGACGCGATTGCGGCCGCCCGCCGCCGGCTGCCCATGGTCCAGGTGGATGGGGCCACACCGCTCATCGGCGAACGTGGCGCATTGACACTATTGGACGCGTTTGAAGGACGCCGGATGCTCATCGCCTATTATTTCATGTGGTACACCGGCAAGCCGGCCGCCGAGCAATGCGAGGGGTGCACGTGGGTTACATCGCAGGTCCGCGAACTGTCCTATATTCGTTCACGCGATGTCACCTTCGCTGTGTTATGCAAAGGCCCGTACGAAGAGAGCGCGCGGTACCGCAATTTCATGGGCTGGGAGATGCCTTGGTATTCAGCCCGAGGCTCGCTCGAGACCCTCCTGGCTGGACGCGAGCCGAGCATGATGTACCTCGTTTGTTATCTGCGACGAGGGGCTGAAGTCTTCGAAACTTACTGGACCACGATCCGCGGCGTCGAGGCGATGGACAATAGCTACCGGCTCCTCGACTTGACTGTCTACGGGCGGCAGGAGACGTGGGAGGACTCGCCGCCCGGCTGGCCGCAAGGCGACATTATGGACACGCTGCGTTCGAATGGACGCCCCACCGCCCAATGGTCCCGCCTGAAATCAGGTCATTCGGACGATCTGGGGACCGGCCGGCGCTGAATCCCGCCTAAACAGGCATTGCGTGCGGGCCACCTCCGTGGAGGCCAGTCATCCTGTGCCGCCGCCGCTCGCCCTGCTGCTGAAAAAGGGAAAAAGGAGTCAGGTCGACTTTTTGATGATTAATGAACCTACCGAAAGGCTCCTTCGGGCGACATTGTTGTCATCGATTCGCATGGTTCGATAAATACCGCATTCTGGGGAGAAAACATGACAATGTCAGCGCCCAATCGGGGAGTGATCGCCGCGGTGACCGATCGCGCCTCCCGAGATGTTGAGGAAATCGAAAAGATCAGGTTTCCCGTAATCTGCAAGGGGGTTGTTCCCTATGTGGGCGCTGTTGCGGGATATGGCGATGCTAATGCTTCGATCCAATGTGCTGTGGTTGCAGTGTCTTCCGGGGATATTATGGCTGTCGATGGCAACGCCGTTTCCGCAAAACAATTGGTTCCAGCAATCTGGAGACCGCCCCTACATAAATTTTTACGCTGTATTTTAATATTGTTACAACACAATCAGCCGCGTGGGGGCCACCCCGTGAACGATTACGTGGGTTTCAACGGCTAGCGGCCCTTGGACCGCCCCGGCAAATAGTGCTTGTTTTTCATATGGTTCATAATGCCAAGGATCTGTAAAGCAGGGCCACTTTAATCCTTGGATTTCTCTGGCTCATATTGCCGAGGGATACCAGCAGTCCCCGATATCCAGAGCAGTCCTCCAATAGACCCTTATTATTTGTCCGGCCTGCTGCGACCTGTGTATTTGGCTTCAAGGTGAGGTTCATCGGTCCCCAAATCGGCTTGACACAAAAATGCTCTTTAGATATGAAGGCATTTACGTTATCACTTACGCAATTGGTTGGATAACATGAATTTCTATAATATGATCGGTAATATGGCTATCGGCAGCCGCTTACGCCGCCTAAACGAGAGAATTGCCGAGGATGGTTCCAAGATATATGACCTTTATGGGGTTGGTTTAGACCCGAAATGGTTTCCGGTCTTCTACGCCCTATCCTTAAAAGAAGAGGCCTCTGTCACAGAAATCGCAAAATTTATTGGCCACTCACATCCATCTGTCAGCCAGATTGCCAAAGAAATGAAAAGAAATGGCATTCTGACCGCAGACAAGAGTACCAGAGATGGAAGAGTCAATATCATAAGGCTTTCGGAAAAAGGCAGACAACTTATTCCCAAACTTGAAATACAGTGCGCGGATGTAACCAAGGCGGTGGAAGCGCTTCTGTCAGAAACACAGCACAACCTGTGGAATGCGATAGAAGAGATCGAGTTTCTGCTTTCCGAGGAAAATCTCTATGAAAGAACCAAGAAAGTCAGAAAAGACAGAGAAAGACAAAAAATCGAAATACTAGACTACTCACCGGAGTTTCATAATGATTTCAAACGGCTTAACGACGAGTTGGACAGAAAATATTTTAAATTCG
>JBJKSK010000356.1:0-3543 GCA_046704125.1 Desulfobacterales bacterium
TCGATGACCGGGTAATAAAATACCTCACCATCGTGTTGGACAATAACGCCGACATCGATCGGATCAAGGAAGAACAGGCCAAGGCTGCCGAACAAAAGGCCGCCGCACAGCCAGAGACGACTCCTGCTGAAGATCAGACATCTTTGGAAGCCGCCCCAGAAACCGAAACCAGCGAGCAGGAGGAATAAGCCATGGCACCAGCACCTTACCGGAAACGCCCGACCAACACAAAAAAACGCCGGAAGCGCGTTTTTCATCGACGCAAGGTCTGCCGCTTTTGTGCAGACAAGGAACTGTCCATTGACTACAAGGAAGCCAAAACCCTGAAGCACTTCACCACCGAGCGGGGCAAGATCATCCCCCGCCGGATCTCAGGAACCTGCGCCAAGCATCAACGCGAGCTGACCACGGCCATCAAGCGGGCCCGGGCCATCGCCTTGATGCCCTTTGTCGGGACCACCGAGCTATAAAGGTGATTCCGATTCCATGCAAAAGGGGCCAACCAGTTTGTTAGCTCAACGGGGGCAAATGGAGATGGCAAGAGAGGTCGCCACCGGAGTGGCCATTACGACCGCAATGGTGGCCATCGCCGCATTCATACCGATCATCGGCTTCTTCTGCGCCCTTTTCATCCCCGTGCCCCCGCTGTTTTTCCGCGTCCGACTCGGCCGGCAAATCGGGATGATAGTCCCGCTTTGCGTTTTGTTGATCATCGGAATCGTTCTGGGAAGACTTTCCTCCGATATCCTGCTATTTGCCGAACTGCTGCTGCTGGGCACGGTGCTCGGAGAACTGTTCGAGCAAAAGCTTTCTGTGGAACGTACGGCCCTTTTGACGGTCGGGACGGTGCTGGCAACCGGAACCATGGCGGTTGTCATTTACAGTGCCGTCGTTGATCAAGGAGTCGGGACCCTGATCTCAGCGTACGTGAAGGGAAACTTGGAACTGACCTTGGCTCTCTATAAGCAAATGGGTGTGTCCGAGGCTCATATCCATATGATTTCTGACTCCCTGAATCAGATCCGCTTTGTGCTGGTTTGTATCCTCCCGGCCCTTTTCACGGTGTCGATGCTCTTTATCACCTGGATCACCATCCTGATGGCCGGTCCCCTATTTCGTAAGCAGGGCCTTCCCTATCCGGATTTCGGCGCCTTAAACCGGTGGAAGGCCCCCGAGATTCTCGTATGGGGAGTCATCGGTTCCGGGCTGCTTTTGCTGATTCCCGATGGATTGTGCAAAATTCTGGGGCTAAACGGGCTGATTGTCTTTTTGTTGGTCTATTTTTTTGAAGGTATTGCCATTGTTTCGTTTTATTTTCAGAAAAAGCGATTCCCCGGCGCGCTTAAAATTTTTCTTTACAGCCTCATCGCCCTGCAACAGGTTGTCCTGATAGTGGTTATCGGCATCGGTTTTTTCGATGTGTGGGTCAATTTCCGCAAACTAGGCGCCCAAAACGGCGATTAAAGGCAGCATGATCGTGGAGGTTTGTCAATGAAAGTCATCTTAAAGGAAACCATCGAGTCCCTCGGGATCATCGGCAGCGAAGTGGATGTGGCCAAAGGCTTTGCCCGCAATTACCTGCTGCCCCAAAACAAGGCACTGCTTGCCACAGCGCAAAACCGCAAGATCCTGGCCCAGGCCAAAGCCAAGTTTGAACTGCAAATCGCCAAGGAACGGGAGTTTGCCGAGGCCATGGCCCAACGCCTCCAAGGAGTGGTCTGCACTATCGCCGGCAAGGTCAGCGAGGAAAACCGGCTTTACGGCTCGGTAACCGCCAGAGATATCTGCGATGCCCTGGCAGCAAAGGGAATTGAGGTCGAAAAACGAATGCTCTTGCTTCCCGATCCCATCAAGACGTTGGGTAGCTTCAAGGTTCCCGTCAGGATTTACAAAGGCGTCAAGCCAGAGATCACCGTAGAAATCGTCGCCGAATAGTATTAGGGCCGTCTGGCTGAAGATCACCGGACGGCCCCACTCACCCCTTCAACCGACATATCCCGAATCAAAGCCGAGTCCATGGCCCAGCATTCCCAACAGCGTACCCCTTCAACGTCGGACCCGGCCCTTCAGCATCTGCCGCCTCAAAGTATCGAAGCTGAAGAATCGTTGTTGGCCGCCATTTTACTGGACAACGACACCTGGTACGATGTGGCCGAAATCATCACCCCGGAAGATTTTTACCGCACCGCCCACCAGAAGATCTTTTCCGCCGTCGTGGATCTGATGAGCCGAAGCGAACCGGCCGACCTGGTCACCTTGACCAACGTGCTCCGGGAAAAGGGGCTGTTGGAAGACATCGGGGGCGCAAGCTACCTGGCCTCACTGGTGGATTCCGTGCCGCTTGCCGTAAACGCCCAATATTATGCTAAAATCATCCACGACAAAGCCTGCCTGCGGCGGCTCATCGAACAGTCCAATGCCATTTCCCGAAAATGCTTCGAAAACCAGGGCGATATTGATGAAGTCATGGATTTCGCCGAGTCGGCCATCTTCGAAATCTCCGAAAACAAAATCAAGAAGGCCTTTTTCCCTATCCGGGAGATTCTTCAGGCCAACATCGATACCTTGGAAGAGCGCCACAGCAACAAATCGCTGTATACTGGGCTGCCCACCGGCTTTTCCAGGTTCGACACCTTGACCTCGGGGATGCAGGCCTCGGACCTGATTATCTTGGCGGCAAGGCCCAGCATGGGGAAAACGGCGTTGGCGCTAAATATTGCTCGAAACGCTGCTGTGGAATCCGGCGTGGTCGCGGCCATTTTCTCTCTGGAAATGTCCAAGGAACAACTGTCCATGCGGATGCTGTGCGCCGAGGCCAGAATCGATTCGGCCAAACTGCGAAACGGCTTTTTCACCCAGGAGGACTGGCAGCGGATCAACGAGGCCGCTGGCCGGCTGACCAAGGCCCCCATCTACATTGATGACAACGGCGACTGCTCGGTCATCGACATCCGGGCCAAATCCCGCAGACTCAAGATGGACAAGGGCCTGGGCCTGATCATCATCGATTATCTACAGTTGATGCGGGGAAATTCAAGAAACGAACGCCGGGATCTTGAAATCTCCGAGATCTCAAGATCTCTCAAAGCCCTTGCCAAAGAGCTTCACTTGCCGGTGCTGGCCCTGTCACAGCTAAACCGGAAACTCGAGGAACGAAGCGACAAGCGGCCCCAGCTGGCCGACCTGAGGGAATCTGGCGCCTTGGAGCAGGATGCTGACATCGTGGCCTTCATTTACCGGGACGAAGTCTACAACAAGGAGCCCAACAATCCCAAGAAGGGCACGGCGGAAATCATTTTGGCCAAACACCGAAACGGCCCCACCGGAATCGTCCCCCTTACGTTTCTCAATGTTTACACGCGCTTTGAAAACCCGGCGTCGGACCCGTCTCTGTAGCCACGCCTTGGCTGTGGTTGCCCTCGGAACCGGGCAAGCGAAGGTGGCTCCTCCATGAAAGCTGTCTCTGGAAATACAAACGGCCTCAAGGCCAGTCAAATCCATCTCATCGAAAATCTCTTCCGCCGAAAGATACCGGTCCAATAC
>JBJKSK010000357.1:0-5669 GCA_046704125.1 Desulfobacterales bacterium
GTGCACACCTGGCGCGGCGAGGACGCTCGCCGTTTTGTGGCTGAACTGGTCGACAAGGTCCAGGCCAACAAGGGCATCGAGGTGATGCTGGGCGCCACCGTGACCGAAGCCTCCGGATTTGTGGGCAACTTTCAGACCCAGGTGGCTGTCGCCGGCGCTGTCACCAGCGTGGCCCATGGGGTGGCCATCCTGGCCACCGGTGGCCAGGCCGCCGGCACCGCCGAGTACCTCTACGGGGAAAACCCCCATGTGACCCGCAGGCATGATCTGGAAAACCATCCGGAAAGTCTCGATGCGGCCGACTCCGTGGTCTTTATCCAGTGTGTGGGCTCCAGAGACGATCAGCGGCCGTATTGCAGCCGCATTTGCTGCACGGCCTCGGTTTCCCAGGCTATTGCCATCAAGGAAAAAAATCCCGACACTGCGGTGTATATCCTGTATCGGGATATCCGGACTTTTGGGGAGCGGGAACTGCTCTATAAAAAGGCGCGCGAAAAGGGCGTGATATTTATCCGCTACGATCTTTCCCGCAAACCCGCCGTGGAAGAGACTCCAGACGGGCTTCGGGTCACGGTGTTTGACCCGATTTTGCAGCGAGAGCTGGTCATTTCCGCTGATTTGATCAACCTGGCCACGGCCATCGAACCCAGGGAAAATGCGGAAATCGCAGGCCTGTACAAGCTGCCGCTCAATGAAGATCGCTTTTTCATGGAGGCCCACGCCAAGCTTCGGCCCGTGGACTTTGCCACCGATGGCCTTTTTGTCTGCGGTCTGGCCCATTACCCCAAGTCTATCGACGAGAGCGTGGCCCAGGCCATGGCCGCTGCCGGCCGGGCGGCCACCGTGCTGACCAAGGACTCGATAGAGATCTCTCCGCTGGTTTCCAAGGTGGACACGCAAGCGTGCATCGGCTGCGGGCTGTGCGCCGAGATCTGCCCCTTTGGCGCCATCGTGGTGGAGGATCCCGAGGGCAAGGGGTTCAAGGCCAAAAACATACCCGCATCCTGCAAGGGCTGCGGACTGTGCGCGGCCAGTTGCCCCCAGAAGGCCATCGATATGCTGCATTTTAGCCAAAACCAGATGCTGGCCACGGTGTGTGCGGCCATGTGAGGCGACAACAGCAGCGAGAGACGACGCTTCGCATTCACCATTCACGACTTACGATTTACGACTTACGACTTACGATTCACGATTGAAGAAACCACGGACAACGCGAAGGTGAAACCATGATAGATTTCCAGCCAAAAATTGTGGCGTTTCTCTGCAACTGGTGTGCGTACGCCGGCGCGGACCTGGCCGGGGTATCCCGGATGCAGTATCCGTCCAACCTGCGTACGGTCCGGGTCATGTGCTCGGGCCGGGTGGATCCGGCTTTTGTCATCACGGCATTGAAAGCCGGGGCCGACGGGGTCCTGGTGGCCGGGTGACACTTCGGCGACTGCCATTACCTGGAAGGTAATATCCAAGCCGAAAAAAAAATCCAGCTGACTCAATATCTGCTCGATATCGCCGGCATCGGCGCCGACCGGCTGCACCTGGCCTGGCTGTCGTCTGCAGAGGCCAAGCGTTTTGCCGACATCGCCACGGCGGTCACCTCATCAATTACCGCCCTGGGGCCGTTGGACACCGAAGCGGTCAGCCTTCCGCTGGCCGCCGCCGAGCGCACGGTCAACGGCGAGATGATCCGCTGGCTGGTGGGAAAAGAAGTCAAGATCACCAAAAGCGGCGATGTCTATGGCCGCAAATGGGAGCTTTCGCGTTTCGACTCGGTGCTGCGGGATGCCCTCAAGCGCGAGTACCACAAGAATTTGGTTTATCTGGCCATCAAGGAGGGAAACACCAATGTGCGCGCCATCAGTGCATGCACCGGTCTGGAACTCAAGTGGATTTCGTATCTGCTCACCGACCTGGAAAAGACCAGTATGGTGGAATTTCGGGGCATGGAGGATAAAAAGCCCGTGTTTGCCGCCTTGTAAAAACCGCCTCCTTGACGCAATGGGTTCGGAACGGGCTTGGAATATGAAAATGCGGTTATCCATTTTTTAGGTATCGTAAGGGAGTCATCATGGGATCGGTCAACAAAAAAAGCGGGTCGGTCATGGTCGTGGGTGCCGGTATCGCCGGCATGCAGGCCTCGCTGGACCTGGCCAATTCGGACTACAACGTCTATCTCGTTGAGAAATCACCGACCATTGGCGGGATGATGTCCAGGCTGGACAAGACATTCCCGACCAATGACTGCGCCATGTGAGTGATTTCACCGAAACTGGTCGAGGTCGGCCGGCATCTCAATATCGATATCATCACCAACAGTGAAATCAAATCCGTGGAAGGCCAACCGGGAAACTTCACCGTGACCCTGGTCAACCGCCCCCGTTACATCGACCCGGTCAAGTGCACCGGCTGCGGGGAGTGCGCCAAGCACTGCCCGGTGACGGCTGTAAACACGTACAACAAAGGCCTGGACCCGCGCCGGGCCACCTATATCGAATATCCCCAGGCCGTACCGCTGGCCTTTGCCATCGACACGGACACCTGCGTTGGCTGCGGGCTGTGCGAGAACATGTGCATCGCCCGTGCCGTCAACTACGACGACACGGAGCGGGAAACCCGGATAACCGTGGGCTCCATCATCCTCTCGCCGGGCTCGGAGGGCTATGATCCTTCGGGGCTTGACTTTCTAGGCTACGGTAAACACGCCAACGTGGTGACCAGCGAGGAGTTCGAGCGGATCCTGTCGGCATCGGGGCCCTATCGGGGCCATCTGATGCGGCCTTTGGACCGGGAGGAGCCCAAGCGTATCGCCTGGCTGCAATGTGTGGGCTCCCGGGACACCAACCGTTGCGGCAACGGGTACTGCTCTTCGGTGTGCTGCATGTACGCCATCAAGGAGGCCATGATCGCCAAGGAGCATGTGCATGGCGACCTGGACTGCGTGATCTACAACATGGATATCCGCAGCTTCGGAAAAGATTATGAGAAATACTACCTGAGAGCCAAGAACAAAGACGGGGTCGTCTTTTCCAAGGGCCGAATCCACACCATCAACGAGATCCCCGAGACCGGGGACCTGTCGGTGCTGGTAGTCGACGAAGACGGGGTCAAGACTCAAGAGATCTTTTCCATGGTGGTGCTCTCCGTGGGATTGAAGATCCCCGACAGCAGCAAGGCGCTTGCCGCCAATCTGGGCATCGAGCTGGACAGGTACGGATTCGTCAAATCCGAACCTTTCGCACCGGTGGCCACTAACCGTCCCGGCATCTATACCTGCGGGATATGGCAGGGGCCAAAGGACATCCCTACCTCGGTCACCGAAGCGTCTGCGGCTGCCTGCATCGCCGGAGGCGACCTGGCCGAGTCCCGGGGCGCGGAAACCAAGACCGTGGAAATCCCCGCCCAACTCGAAGTCGATGGACTGGCCCCGCGCATCGGAGTCTTTGTCTGCAACTGCGGCATCAACATCGGGGGGGTCGTCAACGTGCCCGAGGTCAAAGACTACGCGCTGGGGCTTCCCAACGTGGCCTATACCGACGAGAACCTGTTTACCTGCTCCCAGGACACCCAGGAAAAGATCAAGGAAAAGATCAAGGAGCATAACCTCAACCGGGTGGTGGTGGCCTCCTGCAGTCCCAAGACCCACGAGGCCATGTTCATGGAGACCCTGGAGGCCTGCGGGCTCAACCGTTACCTGTTCGAGATGGCCAACATCCGAAACCAGGACTCGTGGATCCATTCCAAGAGCCCGCAGCTGGCCACCCAGAAGGCCAAGGACCTGGTGCGCGCCGCCGTCGCCCGGGCCAACACGCTGCGTCCGCTCAAGGAAAAGCGGATTCCCGTCAACAAGACCGCACTGGTCATCGGAGGCGGGGTGGCGGGGATGACTTCGGCCTTGGGACTGAGCCGGCAGGGTTTTCCCGTGGTACTGGTTGAAAAACAAGCTCAGCTTGGCGGATTGGCCCGCCGGCTGCATCATACCCTCGAGGGCGCCGACGTGCAGGCCTATCTCAAAGATCTGGTGGCCAGCGTCGAGGCCAGTGATATCGAAGTGATCACCGGCGGCCGGATTACCGGGTTTGCCGGCTACAAAGGCAATTTTTCAACGGAGGTCAAAGTCGGTGAGGCCTCCCGAACGATAGATCACGGTGCCATCGTGGTGGCCACCGGTGGCAGCGAATACAAGCCCACCGAATTTCTTTATGGAAAAGATCCCAGGATCGTCACCCAGCTGGAGCTTGGCGACTACCTGGAGGAAAAAGGCGCGGCCGGACTTTCCAGCGTGGTGATGATCCAGTGCGTGGGTTCGCGAAACGAAACCAACGAAAATTGCTCGCGGATCTGCTGTCAAAACGCCGTCAAAAATGCGCTGGCCATAAAAAGGCAAAACCCCGAAGCCATGGTCTACGTGCTGTATCGCGACATCCGCACCTATGGGCTGATGGAAGACTACTTTACCGAGGCGAGAAAGCTCGGCGTGATTTTTATTCGCTTTGAGGCCGACCACCCGCCGGTGGCAAAGGCTGCCGACGAGGGGATTCTCGTCACGGTCAAAGATCACGTGCTCAAGCAGAACCTGGAGATTTGCGCCGATCTGCTGACGTTATCCGCCGGGTTGGCGGCTACCGACACTACGGAGCTTTCCGGGATCATGAAACTCAACCGCAATCCGGAAGGTTTTTTCATCGAGGCCCACGTGAAATTGCGTCCCGTGGACATGCCCAGCGACGGAATTTTTCTCTGCGGCACGGCTCACGGCCCCAAGCTGATTTCCGAAACCATCCCCCCGGCCCAGGCCGCGGCCTCGCGGGCCACGACTTTCTTGGCCAAAGACGAGATTAAACTGTCGGCCATCACGGCCGAGGTGGACACTGATCATTGCGTCAAGTGTCTGACCTGCGTTCGATCGTGTCCCTTTGGCGTTCCGGCCTTCAATCGGGAAACGCAGGTCATCGAAATCGATGCGGCGACCTGCCATGGCTGCGGGGTCTGCGCCGGGGTGTGTCCGCGCCAGACCATCCAGCTCAACTTCTACGAGGACGATCAGGTGATGTGCAAAATCGACGCCTTGCTGGCAGAGGGGATGTAAATGAGCGATTTCGAACCGAAAATCATTGCTTTTTGTTGTGAATACTGAGGGTATTCCGCCGCGGACCTGGCAGGTTCCATGAGACTGGATTACCCCCACAACGTGAAAATTATCCGGATGCCCTGTACCGGCAAGGTGGACGTGATGCATCTTTTGGGCGCCATTCAGAAAGGGGCTGACGGCGTCTACTGCGTGGGGTGTCTGGAAGGGGCATGCCACTACAACGAGGGTAACCTCAGGGCGCGGGAACGGGTCAATCATGTGCGGATGCTACTCGACGAAATCGGCATGGAAGGCGACCGGGTCCGGATGTACAATTTGTCTTCCGGGGAAGGGCCCACCTTTGCCGCCTACGCGAAGGAAATGACCGAGCACATCAAGGCACTGGGACCCAATCCGCTGAAGAAAAAAAACAATGGAGAATCCTAAAGTTTAAAGGCGAAAAGCCTGCAGCCTAACCTTAAGGAGTGTATTATGGCAGAGGAAGCGATCAAACTCAGTGGGAAAAAGAAATCGATGTTTATCGACAAGGTCAAGGAAATCCTGCCCGATGGGGGAAACCTGAACCTGTGTCTGACCTGTGGGG
>JBJKSK010000358.1:0-8042 GCA_046704125.1 Desulfobacterales bacterium
GGAGATGACCGCCTCCCGCAGTTCGAAATTGGCTTCACTGCAACGGCTTGCCGATACGCAAAACCAGTACCTGGCAGAGCACCCCCGAGCAGACGAATACACGGCCTGGAAGAAAGTCATAGAAAAACAAGGCCGCCTGGGGCTGAGTTCGATCGTGACGGTGACGGCAGCCGACCGGCGCATCAAAATCGAAGTTGACACCGATTACTTGAATGAGCTTGCGGAGCTTGACGGCTGCTACGTGATAAAAACCGATCTGCCACAAAAAGTGGCGGATAAAGCGCTTAACCACGACCGGTACAAGGATCTGGCTATGGTGGAGACGGCGTTTCGCACCTGCAAGACAACACATCTTGAGGTGCGTCCGGTCTTTGTCCGAACCGAAGCCAACACCCGTGGCCACGTACTGGTGGTCATGCTTTCCTATCTGATCATACGGGCGCTCAAGCAAGCCTGGAGAGACAAGGATCTGACCGTAGAGGAAGGTATCAAAGAGCTGGACCGGATTTGCGCGATGCAACTATCGGTAAAGGGTGTTGGCTGCTGTCTTCGATTGCCCGAGCCCTCGCCTATTGCCGGAAAGCTTCTTGATGCCCTGGGAGTGAAACTGCCGCCGTTACTGCCAAAATCAATGGCCGTTGTAGACAGTAAGAGAAAGCTTGCTTCACGTAGAAAAAGTTAAATTGTTTCAGATGCGTGTCTTCTATCGACCGACTGTCTCTTCGCGGGAACATCCGTTAAAAGTTAATAAATTAAGGGCGTCTCCATATTGTATTGTGCCTCCTCCTGGAAGGCAGGGAGCATTTTTTCTGCCGAAAACAATGCATGGAGGAATTCAAGTAGGGGCATCTGCGTCCACAGCCTTTACAATCAATTGCAGGCCATTCGCACCGAGGATGGTCACTTGATGGCCTAGGGGGATCTTCTCTCCCCGGGTGACGGCATTCCAAACTTCCCCTCTGAAGTTCACCTTTCCCTCTGGATCGAGGTCCTTTAGAACCACGGCCGATTCGCCGATCATCGCCTCCAATCCGCTCAAGGCCCTGAGATGTTTACAGCGGTGCATGATCCAGTGCATCCACCCTGAAATCATTACCAGTACGATGTAGAGAAACAGTGCGTATGGAAACCGCATGACAGAAAACAGCGGAAGGGCCAAAATGGGCGCAAACATTATGATGAGCATCAATATCATGACACGATGATATCACCGGAAGCGTTGGATGGCACTGCAATTTTTCATCTGGCTTCTCCTGTGGAACAGGAAAGTCCCGCTTGAATCGTGGCCGGCGGAATAGCCGGCCCGTCGGAAGCCATGAGAGTGCCATTCTACAGAAGACTGTCGCCAAAAAACAGTGCGCATTTCAAGGGGTGATGTCAAGATGGACGAATTTATTGACAATACGGCCGACGGTTTGCTTGCGGGCGCAGCCTCGCGATTCAATTTGGGTCACAAGGAAACTCGGTGGAAAATTATTTCGCGGCGATGGCTTGCAGCCTGAATGCCGGCATTCGAATTTCGGGGAGCAGGTGACATCCTACGGTTCACGGATATGGATGTCAAGAAAGGGGAGCGAAAAGCACGCCGACCGTATATCATCGGCGCCATGGATTTGTGACAAGAATGCGTCTCTTATTTTTTTTTGACGGGATGGAATGCAATTCGTATTATTTGAACAATTCAATCGGGAGAACGAAAATGAACATAAATTATGGATTCGGCAAACAAGTGGCCTTTTCCTTCGAAACGGCGATTGAGAAAGTGACCCAACAGCTTCAGGCTGAAGGCTTCGGGGTGCTTACCGACATAGATGTTGCGGCCACCCTGAAAAAGAAACTGGGCCATGAGATGCCTCCTTACCGGATTCTGGGCGGCTGCAACCCCTCCCTTGCACATCGGGCCATTAAAACCGAGCCCTCCATCGGCCTGTTGCTGCCGTGCAATGTCGTGGTACGCCAGGATGGGAGCGGCACCGTGTTCGTCGAGGCCATGGACCCGGCCGCGGTTCTGGATCTAGTGGACAATCCCGATATCGCCGGCGTTGCCCGGGAGGTGCGTGCAAAGCTTCAGCGGGTGATCGATAGTCTGTGAAAGGCACAGGGTCAGGTCTCAACATTTGACATAAGGAATGGTTAAGTGTTGATCACCTGCGAATATCCGCCTCCTGATAAAGCAGTGTATCTTTGCAGCAAACACACCGGGGAAAAATTAAAAACCATCGTTGCGCAATTTGGGAGTGGGGATCCGGCAGTGGCACCATCGTTTAAACGGTTTAATCTGAAACTTTGAAACGACTCCAAACTGAGAAAGCGCATCGAGTGGTTTGAATAGAGGGGCTCTTTGGCATATGCGGAGAGTGTCCGCCATGTTTTTGAAGTTAATAAGTTAAGGGCGTCCCCACCTATTTTGCCCGGCTCAGGTGCGAGCGACCGTGAAGATCCGGCAGGGGATGATGGAAAAATTTCAAGGCTCGGTTTGAATCGGCCGGGTGGGAGTCAGGCGACAGCGGACATCACCGGATGCCCGCCCTCATAAACGACTGCACGAACTGGCGCTGAAACAGCAGGAAGGCCAGCAGCAGCGGTGCCACAGCCATCAGGGTGCCGGCGCTTATGACCGACCAGTCGACCCCGGATTCCGGTGCCGCGAAAAGCGCCAGCCCCACCGTCAGGGGCCTTGACTGCACCGAATTGGTGATGATGAGCGGCCACAGGAAATTGTTCCAGTGGTAGCTGATGGAGACCAGCCCGTAGGCTAGGTAGGTGGGGCGGGCCAGGGGCACGTAGACCCGCCACAACACCCCCAGAGCGCCGCAGCCCTCGACCCGGGCGGCTTCTTCCAGTTCCTTGGGAATGGTCTTGAAGGTCTGGCGCAGCAGGAAGATTCCGAAGGCACTCGCCACATAGGGCAGGCCGATGCCGGTGATGGTGTCCACCAGCCCCAGCTGGCTCATGGTCCTGTAGTTCTCCACGATCAGGATTTCCGGCATCACCATGAGCTGGATCAGCACCAGCACGAAGGCCACGTCGCGGCCGAAGAACCGGTAGCGGGCAAAGGCATAGGCAGCCAGAGTGCACAGCACGAACTGCGCGGCGAGCACGCCGGTGACCAGCAGGAAGGTGTTGAGAAAGTAGCGGGCAAACGGCGCGAAGCTCCAGGCTTTGACGAAGTTGGCCAGAGTCAGCGGCGCCAGGAGATTAAAATGGGTGCTGTAGGCCGATGAATGGAACGCCGCCCAGAAGGCATACAGCAGGGGCGTGACCCAAAGCAGCGCCAGCAGCCAGGCGGCGGCGGTCTCCAGATGGTCGAGCAGGCCTTTGGCAAGGGAAGCGGTCATCGGTAGTGGATGCTCCGATCGAGAAGGTAGAACTGGGTCACCGCCAGCAGGGCCAGAAAGGAGATCAGGACCACCGTCAGGGTGGCCGCATACGAGGTGTCCAGGAAGCTGAAAGCGACTTGGTAGATGTAGTAGAGCAGCAGGTTGGTGGCGTTGTCGGGGCCGCCTTTGGTGAGGATGAACAGCTGATCGACCAGCTTGAACGAATTGATCACGGCGTTGATCAGCACGAACAGGGTGGTCGGCATCAGCAGCGGGAAGGTCACCCGGCGGAAGAAATGCCAGCGGCCGGCGCCCTCCAGGCGGGCGGCTTCTTCGAGGTCCGGCGGAATCGACTGCAGCGCCGCCAGATAGAAGATCATGAAAAAGCCGGCTTCCTTCCAGATCGTCAACACGATGATGCACAGCAGCGCGGTGTCCGGGTTGCCCAACCAGTTGTGGTTGCCGGCCCCGAACAGCGCGCCGATCTGATCCAGCAGACCGATGCCGGGCGTGTAGAAAAACAACCAGATGTTGGCCACGGCGATCATCGGCAGCACGGTGGGCGTGAAGTATGCCATCCGGGTCAGCGCCCGGCCGGGCATATTCCGATTCACCCAGACTGCCATCAGAATCGCCAGGGCGATGCTCACCGGGATGGTCCCGGCGGCATACCACAGGTTGTTCTGCAACACCTTCCAGAACACCGCATCGTGGATCATGTTCGCGTAGTTGGCCAGGCCCACGAACCGCGACGGATGAATGGCGTTGCCGGTCGAAAAGAAGCTGTGCACGATGGTCTCAACCATCGGGTAATGGGTGAAGGTGACCAGCAACACCGCGGCCGGCAACAACAGCAGCCAGCCATTCACATGATGCAGCAGAGAACGGTTCATTATCAGCGGTACGGGCTAAGCAGTCGGTTGGCCTGGGCCTGCGCCTCCTTGAGGGCCGCTTCCGGCGTCTTGCCGCCGATCAGTGCAGCTTGAATGGCGTCGTCGAGCAGCTGGCGCACCCGTCCGGTCTGATAGGTTGCCAGCTCGGCGGTGGCGTACTTGAGCTGATCCCGGGCCACGGCCGCGGCTGGAAAACTCATCACGTAATCCTTCAGTGCCTTGGTGCGGTAGGCCGCGGGGCTGATGCCGATGTAGCCGGTGGCGATGCTCCAGCGAGCCGACTGCTCGGGTGAGGTCATCCACTTGATGAACGTGAACGCTGCTTTTCGTTCGGCTGGCGAGGTCTTCTTGAAAATGTAGAAGTTGCCGCCGCCGGTCGGGGTGCCGCGGCGCTTGTTGGCCGGCAGCATGGCGACGCCGAAAGCGAATTTGGCGTTGTTTTTGACCGCGGTCAGGTTGCCCGTGGAATGCCACATGATAGCGGTCTTGCCGTCGAGAAAGTTCTGTCTGAGCGTGCCCCACTCGATGGTGCCCTTGGGCATGATGCCTTCTTCACCCAGCTTGCGCCAGTACTCCAGCGCCGCGACCACGGCCGGGGCATCGAAGAAGGTGCGGGTGCCGTCGGCGCTCATCAGGGTCTTGCCGTTTTCCATGGCCAGCGCGCCGAACATCCAGTAGGGATAGCCGGTCGAGGGAATCATCACGCCCCAGCGCTGGACGTTGCCGGAGGCATCTTTTTTGACCAGTTTTTTGCCCATCGCCAGCATTTGCGCCCAGGTTGCCGGCGGTTTGTTGGGATCCAGGCCGGCTTGGCGGAAGGCGTCCTTGTTGTAGTACATGACGATGGTCGAACGCTGGAACGGGATGCCGTAGATCTTGCCCTTGTAGGTGCCGTTTTCCATCAACGCTGGATAGAAGGAATGCAGCCATTGCTTGTCGGCGGCGGTCATCGCCAGGTCGTTGAAGGGGACGATCAGGCCCTGCTCCAGCAACTGGTACATATCGATGGAGAACAGCACCGACAACTGCACCGGTTCGCCGGCCTTGATGGCAGCCAGCGCCTTGACCCGGGCGTCGTTGTAATTGCCAGCGAAAACCGCCTTCACCTGAATGTCGGGATGGGTTTTTTCGAAATCGGTGACCATGCTGCCGACGATTTTGGTCAACGGGCCTCCAACGGCCACCGGGTAATACATGGTCAACGTGACCTTGGCCATGGCCGATGTGCTAAGCGCCACAGTCAAGCAAACGGCGGCACTGGCCGCCAACAACCAGCGGATCAGCCGATGTGACATCATTTGCTCCTCCCTTTTTTCATGAAGTTAGCTTGTTAGATAACCGATCGGACTTCCGTTTCGGCGGGATCGCCGATTAGCCGGTCATCACGAGCGACGCATGATGGGTACAACTCTTGCCACTGGTAAAATCGAACAGGTGCACTGCTTCCTCGGACCAGCACAAGTGCACCGTCTGGCCGGTACCTTCCGGATATCGGCCGGGCATGCGCACCAGGATGTCGGAATCTCCGGCGCGTGCCGTGATCACCGTATCGGCACCATGATAATCGGTGTTGGTGATCGTTGCCGGAAGGCCATCGCGGTGACTCAGACGGATGTCCTCTGGACGCACCCCCAGACACAACCCGAGACCGTGCCCGCGGAGCACGGCCGGGCCGTCGCTGCCTGCGACCACCGCACCGTCCGGCCCGTCTGCCAGAGGTAGCAGGTTCATCGGCGGCGTGCCGATGAAGCGGGCGGCGAACAAGGTCTCGGGCTGAGCGTACAGCACCTCCGGCGTGCCGGCCTGCTCGAGCCGGCCTTCCCGCATCAGGATGACCTGATCGGCCATGCTCATGGCCTCGATTTGGTCGTGCGTGACATACACGACGGTGATGCCGAGCCGTCGCTGCAGGGCGCGAATCTCCACCCGCATGTCGTGACGCAGTTGGGCGTCCAGGTTGGACAGCGGTTCGTCCATCAGGAGAATCGGGTTTTCGGCCACGATGGCGCGAGCCAGGGCCACGCGCTGGCGCTGGCCGCCCGACAGCTGGGCCGGTTTGCGTTGCAGCAGCTGCCCGAGGCCGACCAGTTCCGCCACCCGGTCCAGCCGGCGGCGGCGCTCCTCGGCAGCGACCCGGCGCACCTTGAGTCCGAACATGATGTTTTCGGCCACGTTCAGATGGGGGAACAGAGCATAGGACTGGAAGACCATGGAAATCCGGCGTTCGGCCGGCGGTGCGTGGGTGACATCCCGCCCGGCGATGGCGACGGTACCGGAGGTTGGTTCTTCGAGTCCGGCGATCAGGCGCAGGGTAGTCGATTTACCGCAGCCGGAAGGGCCGAGCAGCACCAAAAAACGGCTGTCCTCAGCGCTGAAGGAGACATCATCGACGGCGCGCGTGTCGCCCCACACTTTGACCACGTGATTGACGGTGATTTCCGACATAAAGAGTTGCTGAATCTCGATTCTCTATAATGCAAAACGCGATGCGGCGTTGTCGTTCGCCCTTTACGCCTCTTGCGATTGTTATTCGTTTTCGAAATCCACCCACTCCGGCTACAGGAGGTCCCAGCCCTCGGCTGACAGCGATCCGGTTTGCTCGTAGGAAAATTATGCCAAAAATTGCTACTCGGATGCCTTTTTTCGTATCAGGTTCTGCGAGGGCAGTCAAGAAATACCAAGTAGCGAAAGAAGACAACAGGGTCAGGTCTCAACAATTGACAAAAGGCAATGGATGGGCTACGGATTGACATCCGTCGAATGTCAACTGCCAGGTGAAAAGGAAATGCCAAGGATATGGCCAGGCCGTTACGGATTGCCTTTGCCGGAGCGTTTTATCATGTCACGGCTCGCGGCAATGAACGAAAAGCCGTTTTCAAGAGCAACCAAGACAGGCAAAAATTTCTTGAATACCTTGAGATCGCCGCCCAGAGATACAGCGCGGTGATTCACGCCTACTGCCTGATGGACAACCATTATCACCTCCTGCTTGAGACGCCTTCGGGAAACCTGCCCCGGATCATGCGCCATATCAACGGCGCTTACACGACCTATTTCAATTTCAAGCGCGCCCGGGCCGGACATCTGTTCCAGGGGCGCTACAAGGCCATCCTGGTGGAAAAGGATGAATACGCCAAAGCGCTTTCCAGGTATATTCACCTGAATCCGGTTCGGGCCAAGTTGGTTGAAACCCCGGAAAAATACCAATGGTCCAGCTACAATTTTTATATCGGCGCGAAAAAAGCGCCCGGCTGGCTGCGTCGCGGCTTCATCCTGAGCTGTTTTGCCGATAAGGTTTCCCGTGCCCAACAGCGGTATAAAGAGTTTGTGTCCTTGCTGGTTTCGCAGGAATATGACAGTCCGTTCAAAGAGGTAACGGCTTCGGTCCTGCTCGGCAGCCGGGAATTTATCGAGTTTATCAAGGGCAGGCTATCCGATAATAAGCCGGTTCGCGATCTTCCCGCCATAAGACAGCTTGCCCCAAAAATAACTTGCCAGGAAATCATGGATCGGGTTGAATCGCAGTTTGGGGATGACCCGGCAACGGCTCGCCGCATTTCGCTGTATCTTTGCCGCAAACACACCGGTGAAAAATTGAAAGCCATCGGTGCGCAGTTCGGGATAGGGGATTCGGCGGTGGCTCAATCCTTTAAGCGGTTTAATCTGAGACTTGAAAAAGACATTCAACTGAGAAAACGCGTCGAGCAAATTGAAAGCCGGGTTTTTCTGTTAAATGCTGAGACCTGACCGCAGCCAACCTAAGGGGAAAATCGTATGAACACAGGGGCATTGAGCCTGGTCCAGACCGCCCTGAACGCAGGGGTAGAGG
>JBJKSK010000359.1:0-9999 GCA_046704125.1 Desulfobacterales bacterium
GAACACGACAGTACCGCCAAGGGCGCCTATATCACGTTGTCTGCCCGGTTACAACGATCAGACACCTCCGATAGGGCGTTATTCGGATGTTGCCGCTTGGATTTTTTCACTCGAACGGATTTTTTACGTTATCAGACGCTTTGGGAGGCGGTACGGTGTCGGGCAGGGTTTCTGCGGAAAGTTTTTTGATGATCGCGGTCAAAAGTGTGGCGACTTGTATGGCCGTTTTGAGTCCCTTTTTATCGCGGGTAATCTCCATATCCCCGTAGATCGAGACCCTGTCGGTGCGGTTTTCGATGCTCAGACCGTCGATCTGGAGGAAATCGCTTTCGTTGGCAAAAGGATCGATCGCTTTCACGTCGGTTACTTACTTTTATGATGTTGTTTTATGAGGGATCACTCCCGGGTCTTGAATACCGGGATGCCTGCCGTGGGCTCTGGGGTCAGGAAGAACCATGGCTTTTTCCTTGATATTTTTTGCCAGACCGGGAAATGGATCAATTCCTGACAGGCTTTCCAACTTGGCAATCGATATCACCGCATAGTGCATGCCGGGTGCATTTTTCACCAGATAAGCCGCGGCCTGGTTGCGTCTGGGATCATAGACCGCCTTGTAGATATAGGTGGGCACCAGGATGCGCCTGTTGATCCGCTTGAGGACAGATCCATAGAAGATAGGGCCGGTCACGGTATACAATTGGCCCTCGTGTTTGGCCAAAGTCCGCGTGGCGGCCTCGATAGCTTCCCACAATTGCGTATTATTGTTATGGTTTTGCGGCACCATGTTGCCCAGAGAAAAGCTTTCTTCCTGCGACTGTTGAGTCGCCATATCCCCTGAGGGAGCCATGTGGCCTCGATCATAACCGGATCCGGCATAGTCTCTTAATTCCGAACGTTGCGCGGCGGAGATGTTTGGATCCGGATGAAACGCGTTGACGCGTCGAGGATGCCGGATGGTCAGCCGCCGCCGGGTGAGATGCTCTGCCGAAGTCAGGGGCGTGCGGGTGACCCCCGAGTAAATGAGATCATATCCCTGGTAACAGATCTGTAGCGTTTTTGCGGCGAGTCTTTTATTCAAAAAAAAGGGAGCCCGGCCGTTTAGATACTGCAGGTGGCAGCGGGTCTGTGCCGCGGCGGCAATAGAGGCACAAACGACGAAACATACAGATAAAAATAATGCTTTTGCTTTCATGATGGCCTTGGGTGCTGATGGAAGAAAAAAGCATCGAACCGGTTCTGCCATGGCCGGCTCTGAACGATGCCCAAAGATAGATGGTTGAACTGGCCGACTTGCTTCTTACCACTGCCGTGTCCAGGGTGCAACGGGTTTAAAAAAATGGCTCGCATGGAATAGATGTGAGCCGGTGTGGAAGGAAACCATGCGATACGCTCTATTCATCGGCCTTTTTATCTCCTGCCTGGTTGGGAATCTGGTTTGCCCGCAGCTTGCAAGGGGAGACAATTCATATACATCCGGATACAAAATCAAAACGGTGGGCTTAAATGATTTCAGCCGAGGCGAGACATCAATCCAGGTTATGGCAGGCACTTATACCGCTCCCGTTTTGACGCTGATCTTTCCGAAAACACCGGATCTCGATTACGACCAACTGGACGTGCGCTTTGGGTGGATGCTGACTGATCCAAAAGACCAGCCGTCGATTTTCAGAGGAAATTACGAAGCGCTGCTCGAATTGACGAATTCCGCTATCCAGAAAGGGCCGGGGAGTTTCATCAGCGGATCGAATCTGCTGTTGCGGTATAACTTCGTCCAACCGGGCACTCGGCTTGTCCCCTATGTTCAGGGCAGCGCCGGGCTCGTATATAACGATGTCTATAAGGATAAGCGCCAGGAGGCCATCGGTGAGGCGATCGAATTCATGCTCGGTCTGGACGTAGGATCGCACGTTTTCATAACCCGGCACTGGTGCATCGACGTGGAAGGAGATTATCAGCATATCTCCAATGCCGGTCTGGCCAGCCGCAACTACGGAAACAATGCCTTCGGACTTCTTGCGGGAATCACTTACTTCTTCTGATAAGCGTGTGCCGGTGATCGACAATCCTTTTTGACCTTGACTTTGAAAGGAGGCATCGGCTAACCTATTAAAATGTCTTGATGGATTGGAGCATCCGATTTGCCCGGATATCTTTATGTTCAACATGAGAGTAAAGACGCAAGCGAACCGATAGCCCAAAAAACCCAAAGATCCGGCAAACAATCGAAGAAGGGCCAGAGCCTGCCGCCTGTTTAAAAAAGCGTTCCGGTTTCAGCGGGTTTAGCCCGGGGTTTCTGTTTGCATTCAACAGAAGAAATTGAAACCGCCCTGCTGAAAGCCTCTCAAGTACCGCAGAACTTGAACGGGAAAAATCGTCATTGGGAGAGGGTATGATCCAATTGCCTGAATTGAAAGATGCTTCGCTTACCCTGGAAGACCGTGTGGCAACGCTGACCTTTCTGCGGCATGACGTGCGAAACGCACTTACGGGCACCGAACTTTCCGCCGATATCCTCGCTACGATTCAGTGGGCCAATCAGAATGAAGCTGTCTCGGTTCTGGTCATGACCGGAAAGGGCAGTGTTTTTTCGGCCGGAGGCAACATCAAGCAGATGAGGGCGCGTACGGGGATTTTCAGCGGCACGGTGTACGAGGTCCAGCGTCAGTACCGGTTGGGGATACAAAATATGGCATTGGCCATGCACGGCGCTGAAATTGCGTTGATTGCGGCAGTCAACGGCCCGGCCATCGGTGCCGGGTTCGATCTGGCATGCATGTGTGATCTGCGCATCGGATCCACCGAGACCGTGCTGGGAGAAACCTTCATCAATCTGGGGCTCGTCCCCGGCGATGGAGGCGCCTGGTTTCTTCAGCGGCTGGTCGGCTACCAGCGGGCGGCTGAACTGACGTTTACCGGCCGGTTGGTGAAAGCCGAGGAGGCCAAGGAGATGGGCCTGCTGCTGGAGGTGGTGGAACCGGAACAGCTTCTGCCCAGGGCACAGGCCCTTGCCTTGCAGATCGCCTCCAAGCCGCCGCTGGCGCTGCGTCTTGCCAAGCGCCTGATGAAGGTGGCGCAACGCCATGAGTTGACGGACTTTCTGGATCTGTGCGCCTGCTTTCAAGGGATGTGCCATAACACCAAAGATCATATGGAGGCCCTGGAGGCCTTTGCCGAAAAGCGGGGCGGGAAATTTTCCGGCAAATAAGCTGCAGCCGGGACCAGGCGTTTTTTTGAAGGTGTTCTCGATCCCTGTGCAGGGTCTGTTGCAAGGGACTGTATAAAGGAGAATACATATGGATTTTAAATATATCATCTACGAAAAGACAGGCGCCGTGGCCCTGATCAAACTCAATCGACCCCGGGTGCTAAATGCGATGAACAAACAGATGTGGCTTGACATCCAGGCCGCGCTTGCCGATGCGGCAACCGATGGGAATATCCGGGTTTTGATCATTACCGGAGAAGGCCGGGCGTTTTCCACCGGAGCGGATCTCAAGGAGTCCAAAACCCGCAGCATCGAGGCCTATCGGGATTATCTCGAGGAACTTCAGGAGGCATCCCGAAAAATTCTGCGCTATGAAAAGCCCATTATAGCCGCCATCAACGGCTACGCCCTGGGGTCGGGCTACGAGCTGGCGCTGGCCTGCGATATCCGTATCGCCGCAGAAGACGCCCAGATCGGATCCCCGGAGGCCAGGGTTACCTCTTCAGTCACCGGCGGGGCCTTTCGCCTGGTGCAGGATTTGGTGGGCCCCGGCAAGGCCAGGGAGCTGCTGTTTACCGCCGAGTCCATAGACGGCCGGGAGGCCGAGCGCATCGGCCTGGTCAACCGGGCGGTTGCCGCCGATCAACTCATGGCCAACGCCATGGCCATGGCCGGAAAAATCGCGGCCAACTCGGCTTTTTCCCTGAAGATGATCAAAAAGGGTTTGGAAATGGCTAGCGGCGAAGCCAGCCTGGAGGCGCTGATGGCCTTTGAGGTCGAAGGGTGTCTGGCCTGTGTCTCGACCAAGGAACGGCAGACCTCGCTGCAATACTTCGAGGACCGCAAAAAGTATACCGAATAGGAGGTTTTCATGTCCCTGGAAAAGATCCTCAACGCCGGATCGGTAGCGGTTGTCGGCGCTTCCCGAAGCGAGACCAAACGGGGATTTCAAGCGATCCGGATCCTGCTGGATGAAAAATTCGAGGGAAAGATCTATGCGGTCAATCCAAGGGAAAAAAGCGTACTGGGTTTTCCCTGTTACGAAAAGGTTTCGGACATCGAAGGACCCGTGGACATCGCGCTGATTACCACGCCGGCCAGAAGCATCCCGGCCATCTTGGATGACTGCGGGAAAAAAGGAGTGCACGGGGCGGTGCTGATCGCCGGCGGCTTCGGTGAAACGGGAACCCAGGGCCGGCAGCTGGAAGCCGCCGTGGTGGAAGCGGCACGCAAAAACGGCATCCGGCTCATCGGCCCCAACACCTCGGGGATGATGAACCTAAAAAGCCATCTCAACTTAGTCGGTCTGCGGGGCGCCCCCGCAGGCGACATCGCGCTGTTGTCCCAGAGCGGCAACATGGCACTGACCCTGATCACCGAGAGCCAGATCAAGAGCCGCAAAGGCTTTTCTTATTATGTGGGGGTGGGAAATGAGGCCGATATCAAGTTTCACGAATATCTGGAGTTTTTCCGCCAGGATCCCGATACCAAGGCCATTTTGATGTATGTCGAGGGAATGCGCCGGGGCCGCGAGTTCCTCCAGCAGGCCTACCGCACCACTTTCGACAAACCGGTGATCTTGCTAAAAAGCGGGCGTTCGGCCACCGGCAAACGGTCGGCCGGGTCCCATACCGGGGCGTTGGCCGGTATTTCGGAAGTGGCCCGCTCGGCCTTTAAGCGCGCGGGCATCATCGTCATCAAAAACTCCGACGAGCTGTTTCCCGCAGCCGAAAGCCTGTCGAGCCTGCCGCCGATTAAAAACAAAGCCGTGGCCATTTTGGCAGATGGCGGGGGGCATGCCACCATCGCCGCAGATCTGCTCAGCGATCTGGGGGTCGCCATCCCGGAGCTTGACGCCAAAACCCAGGCTAAACTCAAAAAAATGCTTCCGGACGCCGCCACCGTCCGAAATCCAGTGGATGTGGCCGGGGGCACGGATGCCGATCCGACCCTTTTTGCCGACTGCGCTGAAGCCATCCTGAAAGACCACAACGTCGGGGGGCTGCTGCTGGGGGGATTGTTCGGCGGCTACGGCATCCGTTTTGCCGCCTCGCTGGCCCTGCAGGAAGAAGATGCCGCCCACCAGATGGGAAAGATGGTCAAGAGCCGAAACAAGCCCATCGTGGTTCATTCACTGTACAGCTCGGAAAAACCCCATGCGCTGGACCTGCTTCGCTATTACGGGGTGCCTGTCTACGACTCGCTGGATGTGGCCTGCAAGTGCATCGGGGTGCTGGCCGAATATGGCGAGTATCTGGGAAGCTACCACATCAAGACCAATTTTGTTTTCAACTGGGGCGCCAAGAAAAAGGCCCATGGCGAGCGCATCATCAAAAAAGCGCGAAAGGAGAAGCGGCGATTTCTGCTCGAGCCGGAAGCCAAGCACTTGATCAAGCTGCATGGTGCACCGGTTTTTCCTGACAGACTGGCCAAAACCGCGGATGTGGCCGTGGAGGACTTTGGACAGATCAAGGCACCGGTGGTCATGAAAATCGTCTCACCGGATATTGTCCACAAAAGCGATGCCGGTGGCGTGAAACTTTATATCGACACGGAAACGGGTGTACGCCAGACTTTCGATGAAATCCTGGCCAATGCCAGGGCGTATCATCCCGGAGCCGACATCCGCGGGGTCTTGATATCACCGATGGCCGCCAAAGGGGTGGAGGTGATCATCGGTACCAAAGTCGATGACCAGTTTGGCCCGATTATCATGTACGGTTTGGGCGGTATCCTGGTGGAAATCTTAAAGGATGTCTCTTTCCGGGTGCTTCCCATCAGCCACAGCTCGGCGCGAAAAATGATCGAAGAGACCAAGTCGGCTCCGATTTTAGACGGCGTGCGCGGCGGGGCGCCAAGCGACAAGAAGGCGTTGGTGAAATTGCTGATGATCTGCTCGGAGCTCATCGAATCATATCCCGATATCCAGGAGATGGACCTCAACCCCGTGATCGTGCACGAAAAGGGGATAAGCATCGTGGATGCCCGAATCATTCTCAAGGAGGTGCCAGATCCGGCGGAAAATGCCTCGGAGCCAGAAAAAAAGGATTGATCGCGGAAACAGCCCCCCTTCCATGGGGCACCGTCCTGCCGCGCTTATCCCAAAATGGTCCAGATTTTTGGCCGTTCAAGAAAAAAAACCTCTGCGGGCTTGAGCGGCTCTGCGAGAAACATTGGAGCACCATCCGCCGGGGTCGCGTCCTACCTCAGCACAAAGCCTTTCCTGAGCGGGTCTGAAGGATCGATCCAGAACTCGTTTCGGCCGGTGATAAAAGCGGCTCCTTCGACTTGAGGGATGACGGCGGCATAAGGCCCGAAGGGGGTTTCTGAAATCACCTGGCCGGTGAAACGGCTGCCGATGAGACTTTCGATCACGATAGGCTGGTTTTTGCCGATTTCTTTTCGGGTGTAGTGGATAGCCAGCCGTGCGCTCACGCCGGTGCCAGTCGGGCTGCGGTCGACCTCTCCCTCGGCGAAGATACAGACGTTTCGGCTGTGGATGCCTGTTTTCCGGGCCGGGCCGGTGAAGATGGTGCCGTAAAGAAAGCTCAAGTCCGCTTCAAAGGGATGGGCGACGGGACGGGCGGCCATGACGGCCCGTTTTATGGCCATGCCTGTTCTCACCAGATCCGGGAAGTTCTCAGGGTCCGTGGAAAGCCCCAGGTCGGCGGCGTTGACAAAGGCGTAAAACGCGCCGCCAAAGGCGAGGTCGTAGCGGACGTTTCCTATGCCGGGAACCGCCACAAGTTCGTCCAAGGCCAGCACAAACGACGGCACGTTATGAAAATAGACGCTTTTCACCCGGCCGCCGACAACCCGGACATGGGCCGTGACAAGGCCTGCCGGCGAGTCGATGCGAACGGTGGTCTCGGGCTCGACGGCAGGCACCATGCCCGTTTCGACGGCCACGGTGGCCATGGCGATAATGCCGTGGCCGCACATGCTGCTGTAGCCTTCGTTGTGTAGAAAAAGCACACCGAAGTCAGCTCCTGGGCTGACCGGCGGAGTCACGATGCAGCCGTACATGTCCGCATGCCCTCGTGGCTCCCACATCAGCGCCGTGCGCAGGTCATCCAGGTGATCGCGCATATACCGGCGTTTCTGCAGAATCGTATCCCCGGGCAGCTCCGGCAGCCCGCCGGTGATGATCCGAAAGGGTTCCCCGCCGGTGTGGGCGTCAAGGGTGGTAATCACGCGATGGTCTGCCGGCGGCCGGTAAGTGCGCAGTTTCTTCAGCATGGGGAAATGTCCTTATCTATCCTGTCAATTTCCATTATCCAACCGGATCCATCAATGCATGGCGATGACGGTGCCTATCTTTTGCTTTTCGGCTTCAGCCAAAACCGCGGCCGAGGCCACGGCATCCTGGGCCGCGATGCCCACGCTTTTGAAAAACGTGATCTCTTGCTCGTTTTTCCTCCCGGGTTTTTTGCCGTTGACGATTTCTCCGATTTCAGCGTCAATCACGGCATCGGCGGCGATAATGTCTCCGGTTTCGGCCCGGCAGGCATCGCGGGAGTCCACCACGACCCGCGCCCGGCTGACGGTCACGGCGTCGATTTCCTGCATTTCCGGCGTGAAGGAGCCCACGCCGGTGACATGCGTGCCCGGCCTCAGGGCGTTTCCGTCAAAAAGCGGGGTGCGGGTGGTGGTGGCCGCCAGCACGATGTCGGCTCGGACAACGGCTGCATTGGGATCGGCTTCCCGGATTATTTCGGGGCCGGCCTTCCATGCGCCCGCCAACTCGATCAGGCGCTGGGCGGCCGTATCATTGGGTTCAACCAGATAGACCCGCTTGATGGCGCGCACCGTGCAGGCGGCCTGCAACTGGCTTCGGGCCTGGGCGCCGGCGCCAAAAAGCGCGACAGTCCTGGCGTCTGCCCGGGAAAGAAGTTGGGCGGCCAAGCCTCCGGCTGCGCCGGTACGGATCGCCGTCAGGCTGTCGCCGTCCATGACGGCCAGGGGCAGGCCGGTCTCGGCATCCAGGACGAGCACCGTGGCAGTTACCGTGGGCAGCCCGCGATTCGCGTTGTCGCCGTAACCGGAAACCACCTTGACGGCCAGATCCCGGCTTTCCTGCAAAAACGCGGGCATGAGCAAGGTGACGCCTTTTTCCGTGTGAACCCGGGTTCGCAGCGGCACCGTGGCTTTTCCTGCGGAAAACTGGCCGAAGGCGCGCCGGATGACCTGGATGGCCCGGTCCATGGGCAGGGCGGCTTGGACGTCGTTGGCGGTGAGGATGCGGATTTTCATCGGTTTATTTCCTTTCTTTCCGGTGCTATGTTATCTGTGCTGAGGTTTTGATATATCCCGAGAAAAGGTCTCTTCGGGCTCTTCGAGAAATTCAATGCTTGCTGTATTTATAATCTATTCCGACAGATGTCAATTTGACTGGCGTTGACCTTTGGCCTTGAATACCGGGTGCATGGGAGATCGATCGTGATAAAAACGGGGAAAGTCGCTCTGGTAACCGGCGCCGGCCGGGGAATCGGCCGGGGAATCGCGCTGCGCCTGGCCCGCGATGGGGCCGATGTCATCGTCAATGCCGCCAGCCGCCGGGATGCGGCCGAGGAGACCGCCGGGGCGATCCGGGCATTGGGCCGGCGCGCGCTGGTGGCGATGGCGGACGTGACCGACGAAGATGCGGTGTCCGAGATGGTGGCCCGCGGAGAAGCCCAACTCGGGCCCATCGAAATCCTGGTAAACAACGCCGGCATCCTGCAAAACGGGCCTATCGCCGATCTTTCGCGAAAAGACTGGCAGCGTGTCCTAGACGTCAATCTCACCGGTCCTTTTCTGTGCAGCCGCATCGTGGGCACCCGTCTCATTTCCCGCGGCCGGGGCGGTGCCATCGTCAACATCGCTTCTATTTCCGGTCATATGCCCGAAGTTTCAACGGGCGCTTACACCCCTTCCAAGGCGGGACTCATCGGGCTGACAAGGCTTTTGGCCGCTGAATGGGCCGCTTTCGGCATCCGGGTCAATGCGGTCAGCCCCGGCCCGGTGCTGACTCCCTTGCAGCAAAGCGCCTATCCCACCGAAGCGCTTTTGGAAGCGCGCAATCGCGCCATCCCCATTGGCCGGCACGGCACGCCGGAAGAAATCGGGGCGGCGGTGGCTTTTCTGGCAAGCGATGACGCGGCTTTTATCACCGGCCAGGAAATCACGGTAGACGGAGGCTCCATGGTCTCCATGTTTTCCCTGGTGCGCGCGATGGCCGTCTCGGCCGTCTGAGACAGCGGGGAGAAAAAAAACTCTGCGGGCTCAGCGGCTTGGCGAGGAATCATTTTTTTTACATGAGCATTTTCCGGGGTCCATGCCAGATTAGGCGAATGGCGTCTACCCTCAGCCGGGTGGCGTTCATGTGGCGGGCCAGCTCGCGGATTTCCGATGCGGCCAGCTCGATTTCATCGGCACGGATGGCGGAATTGATGCGGGCAAGGCCCTGCAGCCGCTCCAGATCGGCTTTAAGTCTTTCCTCCATCTGTTTCAGGCTCCGGGAAACCAATCGGGTCATGTGGCCGGTGGCGATATCTTGTCCCTGCTGGATCATCGGGGGGATCAGGGCGTGAAACCGGGAGTTGTCCAGCAGACGATGAACAGGCCCCGGCTGCAGGGCGCCGGCGATCTCCGGGTGCGGGTATCGGCTGGTGACATCGTTGAAACGATGGTCGATGACCACCCGGATCGGTGTGGGCGGCAGAAACCGGTCGGCGTGAAGTTTTACGGGGGCGATGCATTCGGTCATAAAGATCGCCTCCACCAGAAAGGCGGCTTTTGCCTCGGGTCCGGCC
>JBJKSK010000360.1:0-6753 GCA_046704125.1 Desulfobacterales bacterium
GAGCAAAAACTGTATTACCCGCCGGTTTTGGAAATGCTGGAATTTTGCTACCGCCAGCGCATCTCCCACATCCAATGCGCCACTCCCGGGCCGGTGGGCCTGGCCGGGCTGGCCATCGCCAAAATTCTGGATTTGCCCATCGCAGGCACCTATCACACCCAGCTGCCACAGTATGCCCGGCATCTGACCGGTGACAGCGTCATGGAAGAACTTATGTGGAAATATACCCTGTGGTATTACGACCAGATGGATATCATCTATGCGCCTTCGGAGGCCACCCGCGCGGAATTGATCGCCCGGGGCATCCGCCCGGAAAAAATCCGGTGTTATCCCCGGGGCATCGACATCAAGCGATTTCACCCCAACCGGCGAAACGGCTACCTCCAAAAGCATTTTAACATCGGTCAAGGACTGAAGTTTCTCTACGTTGGAAGGGTGTCCCGCGAAAAGAACCTCCATTTGTTGTCTGAAGCCTTCCGCCGGATGACCGTGCGCAGGGCCGGACTGCACCTGGTGGTGGTCGGCGAGGGACCGTATCTGAACACCATGAAAAAACAACTCAATGGCACACCGGCGACCTTCACCGGCTATCTCACCGGTGACGACCTGCCCGCCGTATATGCCTCCTGCGATGTCTTTGTCTTTCCCAGCGCCACGGACACCTTTGGAAACGTGGTGCTCGAGGCCCAATCCTCGGGGCTGCCGGTGATCGTCACCGACGCCGGCGGACCGTCGGAAAACATGCTCCCCGATGAGACCGGCCTGATCGTAGCCGCCGGTGACCTCGATGGTCTGCAAACCGCCATGGAAATCCTGGCCTCGGATTCGGCCGCCGTGCGGCGCATGGGTCAATCGGCACGCCGGCTCATGGAGGCGCGGAGTTTCCAGCAGTCCTTTGAACAGGCCTGGGATCTATTCCAGGAAAGCAAAACCTCCCCCGGATCACCAACATCCTAAACGAGGAAAATCACTATGGGAGCCACCAAACATTACTTTGTAGACACCAACGTGTTGCTGGAAGATCCTACGTCCCTGCTTCGCCTTCGAAACGGCAGCGAAAACAAGGTCTATATCCCCTATCATGTCCTGATGGAGCTCGACCGGCTCAAAAAGCACGCCAAACTGGGTCCTTCGGTAAGCCAGGTCATCAATAACCTGCTCAGCCATCCCGACCATTATACCATCCTTCAAACCGGCGCCCTGGCCGGCGCTTTTGCCAACCGGGTGGACAACTTCATCCTCAATGAAATCGAGGTCAGCGGCATCGACGCCCCGATTCTGGTCACCAACGACCGCATCCTGCAGCTTCAGGCCAGCCTCCGGGGCATTCAAAGCGAGATCTACAAGGATTCGGTGCCCTTTAAAAGCGATGCCGAATACTACACCGGGTTTGTCAACGCGAATTCAGAAGCCGTAGCCAACGCCTTTGTCTGGAACGACAAGGGGAAACCGGTTTTCCTGGGCCCCGACGGCGAAAAGATCATCGACTACCAGCACCGGGTCTGGAACGTCACACCCAGAACCGTCTATCAGAATCTGGCCCTGGAGTTAATGACCCACGAGCAGATTCCCATCGTTTCCATCCAAAGCGATGCCGGATACGGCAAGAGCTTTCTCGCCCTGGCCGCCGCGCTGTATCTGGTCATGGAGCGAAAGCGGTATGAAAAAGTCTTCGTGGTCAAACCGATCATTGAAATCGGCCAGAAACTGGGGTATCTGCCCGGGCGCATCGAAGAAAAACTGGAACCTTACACCCGCTACGTGGTGGATCTGCTGCGAAAGCTGTGCGAACTGCGTCCGACCAGCCGGTTGTTTCTAAACACCGAAGCCTGCCAGGCCCAGCTCAATCCAAAGCGTTTCGAGATCCTGCCACTGGCCTTTATCCGGGGAATGAACATCGAAAACGCCGTGGTGATCGTCGACGAGACCCAGAACATGACCCGAAACGAGTGCCGGGCACTGCTCTCACGCATGGGCGAAGGGGTCAAGTGCGTGTGCCTGGGCGATACCCGGCAGGTGGACAACCCCTATCTGAACCAGGAAAACAACGGCCTGAACTGGATCGTGAAAAAATTCAAGGGAAGCCCCATTTACGCCCACCTGGTGCTCAAGGGCGACCGCTCCCGGGGACCCATAACCGACCTGGTGATCCGCTCAGGACTGTAAATTCAACTACCCGGATGGCTTGCCATACCCGGGTGGCAGTTTTCAGCAACCGCCTTTTTCGTAAAAAGAAAAATGCACCGGGCGCCAATATTCAGAAACGCGCCGGGCCTTTTCCAACGCCTCCCTTTCCCTTGACAGTTTCAATTTTTGGATTAAACTAAGAACCAAAACCGTGATCGAAGAATAAATATAAATTTTCGTAGTTTGCCCCAGATCCAGGAACGCGGCGCTACGATACAATACCGTTTCCAACGTCCCGCCACAAGTTCGCTTTTTGTCAGGAAATCGGGGTCAACCCTATCGCCGGATGCTTTGAAGTTTTTGGAAATTGTTTTACATTGTTCCAACAATTCTTAACCAATTTCTAACAATCTCCATGTATAGGGGTAGCTCGTCAAGAAGCATTTTTTTCTCTCCGGGCAGACCCCCGCTGGGTGAAATTGGCCTGCCGAAAGATTTATTGAAATCAAACCGAAAGATCGAAAACCGGTACCATGGATGAGACAGCCGCATTAACGGATCACTGGCAGGATCTGAACATCAGCCATGAAGTGGCCATAGACAAGCCCGGCCGGTTTATCAACCGGGAACTGTCCTGGCTAAAATTCAACCGGCGGGTGTACGAAGAAGCCATGAACCCGGCCCACCCGCTTCTTGAACGCCTGAGGTTCCTCTCGATATCCGCCAGCAATCTGGACGAGTTTTACATGGTCCGCGTCGCCGGTTTAAAGGGCCAGGTCGCCTCCCGGGTCAGGGGACTCAATCCGGACCGCATGACCCCTACCCAGCAACTGCGGGCGATCTCCGGCAAGGTCCATGAGCTGACCGAGGATCAGCACCGCTGTTTCGAAACCCTGCTCATTGAAATGCACCAGGCGGGCATCCGTTTGGTAACCCCGGAGGAGCTTTCCGAAGCCGACCGGTCCTGGCTTTCCACGATGTTTCGGCAGGAAATGTTTCCCATCCTGAGCCCCATCGCCGTAGACCCGGCCCATCCGTTCCCATTCATTCCCAATCTGGGCTTCGGGCTCATCATGCAGCTTAAAGGCGACAGCGACCATCAAGACCTGATCGCCATGGTCATCCTGCCGGCCCAGCTTGACCGGTTCATCCGGCTTCCGGGAAAGGCCATCCGGTTCATCGCCCTGGAAAAAGTGGTCCTGATGTTCCTGGATCTGCTGTTTCCTTCCTTCCGGCTGCTGTCCAGCGGGACATTCAGAGTGATTCGGGACAGTGAAATGGAAATCGACGAGGAGGCCGAGGACTTGGTGCACACCTTTGAAAGCGCGTTGAAGCGAAGGCGGCGGGGCACCGTGGTACGTTTGACGGTCGATGACGACATATCCGACGACTTGCTGTATTTCATCCAAGCCCAGCTGGATATCTCAAAACATGATGTATTCCGCTTCCGCGGCATGATCGGGCTTGCCGATATCGGTGAACTGGTCATCGACGACCAACCCGAGCTTCTCTTCCCACCCTTTCGCTCCAGATTCCCGGAAAGAATCCGGGATTACAACGGGGACTGCCTGGCGGCCATTCAGGCCAAGGACATCCTGGTTCATCACCCTTACGAGAGTTTCGATGTGGTGGTCCAGTTTCTCCGGCAGGCCAGCCTGGACAAAAACGTGGTGGCCATCCGCCAGACCCTGTATCGGACCAGCGAAGATTCTCCCATTGTCCAGGCGCTAGTGGAAGCCGCTGAATCCGGCAAGAGCGTCACGGCCATGGTGGAGCTCAAAGCCCGTTTCGATGAAGAGACCAATATCGGCATCGCCCGAAGACTGGAGCGCAGCGGCGCCCAGGTGGTCTTTGGCTTTATGGAGTATAAAACCCACGCCAAGCTCTCCCTGGTGGTCCGAAGGGAGAATGGAAAGCTGAAATCCTATGCCCACCTGGGAACCGGAAATTATCACCCGGTTACCGCCAAGATCTACTCCGACCTCTCCTTTTTCACCTGCGATCCGGTAATCTGCGATGATGTCCTGCAGATTTTCAACTTCATGACCGGCTATGCCAAGCCCCTGCAACTCAAGAAGGTGATGATTTCTCCGATTTCCATGCGTTCTTTCATATTGGAATATATCGGAAAAGAGATCGGGCATGCGAAAGCAGGACGGCCGGCGGGCATCTGGGTAAAAGTCAACTCCCTCGTGGACGCCGAGGTCATCGACGCCCTCTATACCGCCTCTCAGGCCGGGGTCAAGATCAAGATCGTGGCCCGGGGCATTTGCAGTCTCCGACCCGGTATCCCCGGAATGAGCGACAATATCGAGGTGAAATCCATTGTCGGCCGGTTCCTGGAACATTCCCGGATCGTCTGTTTTGGAAACGGCCACGAACTGCCCTCCAGAAAAGCCAAAATCTACATCTCATCGGCCGATTGGATGCCCCGCAACATCGACCGGCGCATCGAAGCGCTCGTTCCCATCGAAAATCAAACCGTTCATCGACAGGTGCTGGATCAGATCATGGTGGCCAACCTTCGGGACAATATGCAAAGCTGGATCCTTCAGCCCAACGGCACCTACCTTCGCTGTTCAACGGAACCTGAGCCGTTTAGCGCGCACCAGTTTTTCATGACCAATCCGAGCCTGTCCGGACGCGGTTCCGCGGTAGGCGGCAAGCCCAAAAAGAAAAAAAAGAAGAAAACCCAGAAAAAAGCCGGATCAAAACCCTTCACCAAACGGCAGGCGACCCCATGAAAACCCTGTATTTGATGCGACATGCCAAATCCAGCTGGAAAGACCCAAGCCTGGCGGACCACCAGCGGCCGTTGAATCCACGCGGGGAAAAAGCAGCTCCCAGGATGGGCAAACGGTTGAAAAAAAAAGGCGTTGAGCTCGACGTCATTTTCAGCAGCGATGCCAAGCGGGCCATGCAAACCGCAGCCGCGATGGCGGACGTGCTAGGTCTGCCACCGAACGACATTCGGCCGGACCCGAAACTCTATAACGCCGAACCCGATGCAATTTTTAAAGCGGTGAATCAGTTCGATGACCAGTGGGAAAACGTGATGGTGGTGGCTCACAACCCCCGTATCACGGACCTGGCCAACCGGTTTTACTCGGAACCGATCGCCAATATCCCCACCGCAGGGATGGTCGAACTCCGGTTTGACGCGCCTTCATGGCGAAAGATCGACCGGAACAACCTCTGGTTTGCCACCGTTGATTTTCCAAAGCGCAAACCAAAGAAATAATTGACGTTTCCCCCCATTTTCCCCGGAAGGAGGCGCGGGCCTGTTGCCCGGCGGATCTCACGGGACTTGATAACGGCGCCATGGTGGTTAACCTTGTTCAGAACATAGAACCGAAAGGAGGCTGCCATGGATAAAAAACTGAAAAAAACCTCATTGTGCAAATGGGACAAGGATGACGTCAAACAAAACTTGAACGAACTTGTCGACTTGCTGGGGAAATCGAAATTTTTCTGCACTCGATGCCTTCGCTCCTCAAAACTGAAAGGCACCCTGTGCAAACCGGAAAAGCTTGCCTAACCGGGCAGTTGACTGCTTTGCAGCGATTTGTCGATAACCGCCGATGCTTGCCGTCCATATAACCCCGTTTTATGCATTTCCACCATCCAGAAAGGAGTCATCGATGCCCACTTCCCTGTTGCAAGTGAAAGGAATCGGCAAAGCCACCGCTGAAAAACTGGCCCGAGCCGGCATCCCCACCGCCGAAGACCTGGCCTCCATGAGCCCGGAACAACTGGCCGCGCTACCCGGCTTCCGCGCGTTTACGGCCAAACAGATCATTGCAAACGCTCGCGAGCTGCTGACAGAAGCCTCTGAACCGTCGGCAACCGCCCAGCCGGCGGATAAACCCGCTGCACCAGTCAGCGATGCCCCTGGCTTGGAAGGAGATGCCGCGCCTTTGGGAAAATCCGGCGTCGCCGGATCGGAAACGGGGTTAAAGAAGGACAAACCAGATCAAAGACCAGGCCCAAAAGCCGAGAGGGAAAAGACCAAAAAGGACAAAACGAAAAAGGCGGAAAAAGATAAGCCAAAGAAGGATAAAGAGAAAAAGAAAAAACGCAAGAAAGACAAGCAAAAAAAAGATAAATTAAAAAAAGAGAAGGGAAAGAAAGAAAAGGTCAAGAAAGACAAAAAAAAGACAAAATAGCCCGACACGCGGGGCCCGGCCTCCGACTTCTCATCGGGCCCTTACGCGGCGTCAATCCGGAGCAAATGCGCGTCCAGGGTGAGCATCAGCGCCCCGAGATCAGGGTGCTTGACCTGGCCGGCGGCCTGGCGGTAGCTCATCCACAGCCGCCGGCGCATGGATGACTCCGGCCATTGGTCCAGGACCCGCGTGACGGCTACCGCAAACACCTTGACTTCGCAGATACCACCCCATTTCTCAAATCGATAGGTTCCGACGGGCGGCATTCTGAGATCGCCTTCGATTCCGGCCTCCTCGTAAGCTTCATTGGCTACGGTTTCGGCTTCGGAAAACCCGGGATCGATCAGCCCCTTGGGAATGGTCAGGTGCTTTCCGCTGCTCGTGGAAATCAAGAGCACTTCAAGCGCATTTTCTGATCTACGATAAACAATGGCACCGGCCTGATGAAACACTGGCGGCA
>JBJKSK010000361.1:0-7465 GCA_046704125.1 Desulfobacterales bacterium
GAGGAAAGAATGCCATTGCGGTTTTGGGGCTGGCTCATTACCCGGGCGCGCTGGATCCGGTCATAGAAGGGCAGGCCACAGATGGACAGATCCCCGTGGCCGCGGGGCATTTTTTTGGCACCGCCGATTCCCCACTTGACACAACCGGGAAGATAAAATTCTGCGTTACTCATGCTTTCCACGCCTCCTGCCACCACTATTTCCGCCTGGCCGGCGGCGATCAGCGCCGATGCCATGCGAACCGAGTCCAGACCGCTGCAGCATCTCCGGTCAAGCGTCACACCGGGAATGCTCTCCGGCCAGCCCGCCTGCAGCAAGCCCATCCTGGCGATATTGACGGATTCGCCGTTTTGATACGACTGGCCCATAATCACCTCGTCCACATCACCCGGATCGAGGTTTGCCCGTGAAACGGCTTCAGCCAGCACCAGTGCGGCCAGCTCATAGGCTTCTACGGCCTTCAATGCGCCCATGTAACGGCCCACAGGCGTTCTTGCGGCACTGACGATGACCGCTTCCTTCATCTGATGATTCCTTTCGCTTTAGTATCTGAACTCTTAAGTTCTTGTTTTTTTGTCAAAATATTTCTCGCAGAGCCGCAGAGCGCGCAGGTTTTTTTTCTTGAACTGCCAAAAATCTGACTTTATCTGGATCAACGCGCTAGGAAAGAAGAAATCGTCCCAGAAATTTCGCAAATGATTTCCTCCTACAGTCTATGGCGGGCTATGCCCGCAAGGCTTTAGACTGTAGGCTATTAGACTGTAGGCTTGCGGGCACAGCCCGCCTAAGGAAAAAGCGGCAGTTAAAAACCATGATCCGGGACGTCGAGCACCTCGCGCCCGTGTCGCAGGCAGGTGCCGAGGGTAGCCAGGGTGTGAGGCATCACCGTGTCCACAAAATAGCTGGCCTGCAGCACTTTTGCCCTGTAAAAATCATATGGTTTGCCTTTCTTCTGCACAAATTCCCAGGCGATGACGGCCATGTCCAGAAGACGCCAGGCGACCGTGACCTCGCCAAAGGCCATCAGCGCCGGATAGGTGTATGAAGCCCATTGGAGCGGGTCGGTTTGCCTGCGGTTTTTCATCTCATCGGCTGTTTCCCACAGTCGTTTCAGGACCCCGGAAAGGGTTTGCACCTGGCTGCCGAGGCCAGGGTGCTCACGGTGCCGGACACAGAATTCGGAAAGCTTGGTTTTAAAGGCGGTAAGACAGGCTCCATCCCTGAGAAACAGCTTCCTCCCCATCAGGTCTATCGACTGGATTCCATTGGTCCCCTCGTAAAGGGACATGATCTTGGCATCCCGCAAATACTGCTCCAAGGGGTAGTCTTTACAAAACCCGTATCCACCGAGGCATTGGATGGCTGTTTCACACACCCTGAAACCCGTGTCGGAACAGTAGGCCTTGATGATCGGGGTCATAAAATCCACGAGGTTCCCCATATTTTCCTTTTCGGGCCCATCGGGCATTTCCCGGGCCAGGTCAGACCAGAAAGCACCGGTGTAAATCATCGAGCGCATCCCGTCGACCTGGGCTTTCATCCACAACAGCATGCGGCGCACATCCGGATGATCGATGATGGGCACATCGCCGGGCTTGCGCTTGCCCAGGTCCCGGCCCTGAATCCGATTCCGGGTATAGGCCAGCGCATTCTGATAGGCCGTACTGGCCAGGGCCATTCCGCTGACTCCGGTGTTGATCCGGGCCGCGTTCATCATCTGGAACATATGCGATAGCCCCTGGTTTTCCTTTCCACACAAAAAGCCGATACAATTGTCCCGAGAGCCGAAACTCAGCGAGGCCGTGGGAGACGCGTGAAGTCCCAGTTTTTTTTCCACGTGGGTACAGATCACATCGTTGGGTTCAGCCGCCGAACCGTCCGACCCCAGCCTCATTTTGGGCACCACGAACAAAGAGATGCCTCCGACCCCTGCCGGGGCACCGTCGATGCGGGCCAGGACCAGATGAATGATATTTTCCGTCAGGTCGTGATCACCCCATGAGATGAAGATCTTTGTCCCCTTGATTTTATGATGATCGCCCTCGGGAAAAGCGGTGGTTTCAATGGCGGCCAGATTCGAACCGGCGTCGGGTTCCGTCAGGCACATGGTGCCGGACCAGGAGCCGTCAAACATTTTGGGGACATAGGTCTGTTTCAGTTCCCGGGTGGCGAAACTTTCGATCAGATGGGCCGCCCCGTGGGTCAGGCTCGGGGCCATGTTAAAGCTCTGGCATGCACCGTACATCATGTCGTTGATTACGATGCGCATCATATGGGGAAACCCCTGACCCCCGAATTCCGTATCCCGGGCCGCTGCGGTCCATCCATCCTGACCGTACTGCCGGAAGACACTTTTGAATTCCGGTGGGCAGGACACCTGACCGTTGTCGAATTTGACGCCCCAGGATTCACCGATTTCGTTTAGCGGGTCAAGGACCCCCTTGGCGAAATGAATCGCCTCGTTGACCAGAAGATCAAAGGTTTTTTCATCATATTGCCCATAGCGATCCAGATCGCATAGGCTGGCATAGTCGAGCTGTTCTTTCAGGATGAAAAAAATATCTTTTGGATTCACCTTAAAATGGCCCATGCAACTTCTCCCGGCACGATCGAGGGGGTAAAAAACCGTTGTTTACTTTCGATTCCCGTTTTCGTCATATTCGCCGCCCATCAATCCCGATCCGACAACCATCACCTTTTGAATCTCCATTTTTTCCTCCCTAGGGAATTTGAAGCTCCTGCAAAATTTTTGGGTAGACTTCATCCGGAATCGGCCGGGCACTGCAGAGGGTATCGCGTTGGGTCTGGTCTTCTTTTTAGCGTAACGCCCTTTTCAGGATCAGGCAAGGACCAACATTTATCGGATATCCGGGAAAGGTTCAAGCACGATGCGCCATATTGGGCGACGGTCATTGCCGGAAACGGCACGGCGCACGAAGCACATTCACGAAAAAACACGCCGGGCATAAAGAAGTTTTTCACCGGTGTGCCGGCGGGAACTTGATTGACATAAAAGGCAATTTCTGAAATATATGAAATTTTAATGGCTGCTGTCACATATTTTTTCTGAACCCTGAAAATAGCTTATGAAACATGTTTCCCCTACCCACCGTTGAAAAACATACGGAAATCCAAGGCGCCCAACAATATCTCAAGTTTAAGGAATTGATCACCAGGGGGTTTCTGACACAGGAAAATCTCTACGGCATCATTAGAGAATCGATTGACCGCGCAACCACCACGGAAGAAATACTGCTATCCAAAAACATACCGAAACACGAAGTGCTGCGCTGCATCTCCACGCATTATGACCTTCCGTCTGCAGAATACAGCGATGCGGTCAGCCCCGACGCGGGCATCCTTCGACGGGGCAGTCTGGAAACGCTGAAAAGAAACCTCTGGTTTCCCGTTTCGATTAAAGACGACACCGCTCATGTCATCGTCTACAACCCGCAAGACGAGATCCTGTGTCAGGAAATAAAAACCACGTTGGGGGTTGACCGGCTGCAATTTTCAGTGGCCCTGGCCTCCGATATTGTTCGCATGGTCGAAAACCAGCAGGACATCAATCCCGGTTTCCCCCCTTCGGCGGGCAGAACCCCGCTGGCCCGGCTGCGTACCCTGATGGCCAGCCACCGGGTGATGCTGGCTCAATATCGAACGTCCCTGGCCAAGGGAAGAACCGGCCTGTCTTTCATGCGCACCGGAATCTCATTTATCTCCATCGGTCTGGTGCTTTTCCGAATCTTTGGGATCGGCTACTTGAAAATCCTGGAAATCATCCTGGTTTCTCTGGGGTTGGTCATGGCCATTGACGGCCTGATCTGGTATGCACCGGTACGAAAAGTGAGTAAAAATTGCCTTGATTACAATGTCTCGGAGCCGACTTTTGGAACCACGGTGATAGCGCTTGCCCCCGATGGAACGTGCGCCAATTGCACCCGCACCGCGCCGATACCCGGCGCAGAGCAGTATCGCAGCCGATGGAACCGGCTTTCTCCGGTGAGCAAGCGACGGTTTCTGGCCATCGACCGGACGGATCTGGCCGATGAACGCAGCATCCTGGCCAATTATCGCACCATCATGGCTAGGGCCCGCACCGGTCTGGCTTTTACCCGCACCGGGATCTCCTTTATCGGGCTGGGGATTGCCCTGCTGAGACAATTTTCAACAGGGCCATGGTCGGTCCTGGATGTTATTCTCATTTTGCTGGGGCTGTCCATGAGCCTCGAAGGAATTCACTGGTATGTCCCTGGGCTGCATGCCGGGAAAGCCAGTGTGGAAACGGTCACAAAAAACACCATGAATACTTCCATTTGGGATTTTATGTTCAACCCATTTCACAAAAACATCAGCCCGCACGATCTGCCTCCCATCCTTTCGATCAAGGGCTCCCATGCGCCGGGAATCTGGGGGACCACGGGACTGGCGCTGGAACGTACGCTGATTGCCGAAAGACGCAACGTCAAAGCCAGGCTTCGCACCATTATGGCGCGCTCACGAACCGGCCTGGCATTCATACGGACCGGCACCAGCATATTTTCGGTGGGCATGGGGCTTATGGTCTATTTCGGGACGGCCAATATGTACTGGACGGTCTTTAACGGCATCCTGGTGGCCGCTGGCCTTATTTTTATCGCAGACGGCCTGTATTGGCACATCCCGGCGGAAAAAACCAGGAGACAGTTCCCCTATTGTTACGGTGACATGGAATTTTTCATCCCCGACTATGCCAAACCTGCTTGCCTCTGGAAAAAAATCGTGTTGAGCCATGGATACTTATAGCCTAAAAGCCGATCAGGAAAAAAAACAGTTTCGACAACTGGTTCAGTCCGGGGTGTTGACAGAAAAGGATTTCGAGACGGCCTTTGAAGCCGCCGCCTGCCGGAACCTGTCGGTTACCAGGATCTTGCGCTATGAGTACCATATTCCCAGGCGCATCCTGTTGGAAATCCTGGCCGCCGACCATGGGTGCAAGTGGATAGAATACGATGAGCGGCTTCCGGTTCCCCCTGAGCTGCTGTCCGGTCTGGATAGCCGCCGCCTTTATGCCAATCAATGGGTTCCCGTCATAAAGGATGGGGATACCGTGATCATCGCCGCCGTTCATCCGCAGGATCCGGCCGTCATTGATGATGTCAAGGCAAGTATCCCCGCAGCGGCCCACGAGTTCCGGGTGGCGCTTGCCGAAGATGTCGCCGCATATCTCGATGACTTTCTCAATTCCAGCCCGGATCATCTGGTCGGCAATGAAAGAACGGGGCTGGCCTTCTGGCGAAACACCATGGCGCGCTGGCGCACCCGGCTGGCCTGTTACCGGACCGATTTTGCCGTGGCCAAGACCCGGCTGAGCCTGCTGCGATGCGGTTTATCGCTGATTACCATCGGCAATGTCTTGCTGGACCTATCCCTGCGAAGACCCACCAGACTGGTGCCGCTTTTCTGGCTCATGATCATAATCGGCTTTGGCGTGGTCATTTATGGGGTGTACGGCTATCTCAGGATCAAACACCCCATTTTCAGCCCGCCCAGGCATCAAACCCTTGTCGAGGTGACAGCGGCCAGTCTTTATTTTTTTGAAGACTATCAATTTGTGGACAACCGGCCGAAAGATTTTTACCCAAAACATACCATGCTGGCTCGAATAACCGATAATTTCCCCAATTATTGCGTTTTCATCGACTCATCGCATGACAATAAAGTTCGCTCTCATCTAGCCCATGAGCGGACTTCACTGGCGGCTCAGCGCACGGTTTTGAGCTGTTATCGCACCATTTACGCGCGGGCACGAATCGGCCTTGCCTTTATTCGAACCGGAGTATCTTTTCTCAGCGTCGGTTTCGGATTGATTCAATATTTTGGCGTCAACGTTCTAACTGTTTTTGATTGTTTTTTAATTGTTGGGGGTCTGTCCATGGCCGTCGACGGCATGGTATGGTATTGGCCGGTACGCAAGGAAAAGCATGAAGCCTCAAAATGCGAAATAATGGATTAAGAGCACGCCTGTGAAAATCGTTCATAAGATTCATGTGATTAATATCTCTGCGATTATATTGATCGTCATGGTGGCCTTTTTCTCCTATCAGAATCTGAATCTGGTGTTGACGAAATTACGATTTATGGAAATCGCAGATGATTTGAACGCTTCGTTTCTTGAAATGCGGTTAAGCGAAAAAAACCTGTTTTTATATCATGATGATGCCGCTTTATTGGAGCTGCGCAAAATGCTTTCAAACAGCCTCAATATCATGGATTCTGTCAAAGACAATATCATCCGTGCCACCGGAAAAAACAATTTCGCCCAACTTAAATCCTCTTTTGCAGACTACTTGCATGCCGTTCAAAAAATTAAAAAAAATTCTCCCGTTGATATCGACATACAAAACAAGGTTCGCGAAGCCGGACAGAAATTAAGGGAGTTTTCCAGTCGGATTACCCGGCTGGAAAGAAATAAAACGAATGAAATTATCGCAAAATCCAAGAATGGACTGTTTACCTCGCTGTGCCTGATCCTCTTGTCCGCCATTGGGGTAAGCTATTTGTTTTTTTTCAATATATTCAGATCTCTGAAAAAAATAAAAAAAGTCGCCCGTTCCATATCCAAAGGCCAATATCGTGAAATAGATACCGATATTCCGCGAGATGAAATCGGATCCGTTTTAGAAGCCATCAATTTCATGTCCAAGGAACTGGAAAACCGCGAAGAGCAGATCATTCAGTCCAAAAAGCTGGCTTCCATCGGAATCCTTACCGCCGGGGTGGCCCATGAGCTTGGAAATCCGTTGAATAACATCTCCATGATCGCCCAAACCTTTACTGAGCTTTATGACAAGTTGAGCCAGGAGGACCGGATCGGGTTCATGAACATGGTGGAAGAAGAGACCGATCGGATCAGGGACATCGTAAAAAACCTGTTGGACTTTTCCAAACCCAAGAAAGGAGATGTCCAGGAAAGAAACATTAATGGCGTGCTGAAAAAAAGCCTCAAATTGGTTCAAAACATGCTTCATGTCAGCAATATCAATATCCAGCTCAACCTGCAGGAAAACCTGCCACGTATTTTAATCGACGAAAATCGGATTCTGGAAGTCATTGTCAACCTGATCACCAATTCCATCCACGCCACCGACCCGGGCGGGCAGATGATCCTTGAGACGCGCCTGAATCAAGAGACAAACCATGTCGAAATCCTGGTCACCGATACCGGCAAGGGTATTCCGGCCGAGTTTCTGCCAAACCTGTTCGATCCCTTCTTTAGCACCAAAGGCACGAGTGGAACCGGGCTGGGGCTTTTTGTCAGTTACGGCATCATCAAAAACCATGGGGGAACCATCGAGGTCAGCAGCCAGGTAGACGTTGGCACGACCTTTATCATTAGGCTTCCGGTCAAACCCGGCATCGCGCCGGAGGCGCAACCCGTCTAGAGCGGGCTATGCCCGATAGGCTGTAGGCTGTAGACTATTAG
>JBJKSK010000362.1:0-4313 GCA_046704125.1 Desulfobacterales bacterium
CTTAAAGCCTCGTCGGTCAACGCCTGGGTGTCTGGCTCCAGCGCGTTGATCCGGGCGACGATGGGATGAAGCCGCTTGAGCTCACGCTCGTTTTTGCTTCCAAACAAAGTGGTTAAAACATTGGAAAACATAACCGATGCAATCCTCCTGCAGGGGGGATCCGGCAAAAAACCAGTTCCGGCCTGTATTTTTTACAATTCGAAAGTCCGAGTCCCAAAAAACGCCGTGAAAAATGCACGTGTTAAGGCCACCACACGACATGCTTCGCATCTCGTGCACCGTGCGTATAACCTCTAGATATTAAAAATTTCTGGATGAATAGCAACTGATATTTTGGTTTTCAAAAGAAAATCAGGGACCCTGTTGGGCTGCAGCAAAAAAGGCAATCCATGGATGCGCCTCTTGATCCATGGACGCTGCATTCAAAAAAAAGACGCGGCAGTCCCCCCCTTCAGAGGCCGCCGCGCCCTATGGTTGTAATGTGGCCGGATCGAAGATCAGGCGATTCCCAGCTTGAATTTGAGAGACTTCAAGGTGTTGAGCATGAGCATGGTAATGGTCATGGGACCCACGCCGCCAGGGACCGGGGTGATGGAGCCGGCAATTTCCCTGGCCGCATCAAAATCCACATCGCCCTTGAGAATGGCGACTTTCTTGCCGGTCTTTTCACTGATCTTTTCGCCGACCCGGTTCACACCCACGTCGATGACACACGCCCCTGGTTTGATCCACTCGGGCTTGACCAGGCCGGGGACACCGGCGGCCACGATCAGGATGTCAGCGCGCTGGCAGTGGGAGGCGATGTCTTTGGTACCGGTGTGAACGATGGTGACCGTGGAGTTGGCGCCGCGGCCCTTTTGCAGCATCATGTTGGCGATGGGCTTGCCCACGATGTTGGAGCGTCCCACCACCACCACTTCGGCGCCTTTGGTTTCCACGCCGGCGCGAACGATCATCTCCTGAATCCCGGCCGGCGTACAGGGGGGAAACTTCACCTCGGAACCGCCGATCATCAGCCGTCCGACATTGACCGGATGGAATCCGTCGACGTCCTTGTCCGGATCGATGGCGTTGAGCACCTTTTTTTCGTTGATATGCTTGGGCAGGGGAAGCTGGACCAGAATGCCGTTAATGGCATCGTCTTTGTTGTACTTATCGATAAGGGCCAGCAAATCCGCCTCGGAAATATCGATTGGCTGGGAATCCTGGATTTCTTTGAATCCCACCCGATGGGCGGTCTGGATCTTGAGCGTCACGTAAGAAATGGAAGCGGGGTTTTCTCCGACCAGAATGGTCACCAAACCGGGTACCACGCCGTGTTTTTTTTGGATCTGTGCCACTTCGGCCGTTATCTCTTCGAGAATTTCCTCGCGGATTTCGGTTCCCTTGATAAGCTTGGCTGACATACGGTTCTCCTTTCTTCTAAGGCGATCAAAAAGATCATGAAAAGACATTGGCGATTTTTTTCTTTAAAATCTCAAACATTTTTTTCTATCTCAATAGGCCACCGATGTCAAGAAAACACGAATCGATTCAACGATTGTTCAATTCTCTTTTGAAAAAAACCCAACTTTATTCCAGAATCTACTTCCAGCCAAAATCCTGCCTTCAATTTATGCGCTTTCTTTCGGATTCGGCTTGCCCTGGCCGCCCAAGATGTGCTTTATCATGTTCGTTTACCAGCAGCATCGATGCGGGTCCAAGGAATTCAGCGCTGCCACGTTTAATGCAAAGGATATCTTCATGTTTGAACAGCTTCTGTCGGCCCGGGAAAGGCTTAAGGATCACGCCTGTCTCACTCCGGTGATGACCTGCCGGACTTTAAACGAAATCGCTCGAGCCCGGGTCTTTCTCAAGTGCGAAAATTTCCAGAGGGTCGGGGCCTTCAAATACCGGGGCGCCTATAACGCCGTCTCGCGGCTTTCCGAGGCCGCCAAACGCCGGGGGGTCATCACCTTTTCCTCGGGAAACCACGGGCAGGCCGTGGCCCTGGTTGGAAGGCAGCTTGGCATTCAAACCGTGGTGGTGATGCCAAAAAACGCTCCGGCCATCAAACAAGCGGCCACAACTGGCTACGGGGCCAAGGTCATTTTATATGATCCCGGAGAGCAGGATCGGAAAACCCTGGCCGAGCAACTGCAGGAAAAACACGGCTATAGTTTGATTCCGCCCTTTGATCACATGGATGTCATCGCCGGTCAGGCGACTGCGGCCATGGAGCTTTTCGATCAGGTCGGTGCGCTGGACCTGCTGTTGGTGCCTTGCGGAGGCGGCGGGCTGCTCAGCGGTTCGGCCATTGCGGCCAGAGGACTGCACCCGGACTGCCGGGTGGTGGGCGTGGAGCCGGAGGTGGCCAACGACGCCACGCTGTCCTTTCATACCGGCACCCTGCACACGATTGACAACCCGCCGACTATCGCCGACGGGACCCGCACCCCCTCGCTTGGCAAGCTGACCTTTCCCCTGGTGCGCGAATACGTCCACGACATGAAAACCGTTTCCGAGACCGCCATCATCTCGGCGGTCCAATTTCTCTTTTTCCGGACCAAACTGGTCGTAGAACCCTCGGGCGCCCTGGGGGTGGCCGCGTTGCTCGGAAACGGCTTGGGTCCGGGGAAAATCGGGGTAATCCTCAGCGGCGGCAACATCGACGGGCCGACCATGACCCAAATCCTTGCCCGGCTTCCGTCCACAGAGTCTCATGGGCACTGCTGAGCACTGGCCCCAGGCCCACAAGCTAGGGAGAATGCAGCCATGGAGGTGACCAAGGCCCAGCGGGGAAGAATCGCCATCCGTTCCTTCAAGGTCATGGCTGACGCCCTGGCCCTGAGGGGATTTTATCGCCCCTCGGGCAAATCGGGCCAGACGCTGAAAAAGGCATTGAAAAGCCTCAGCCCGGAAATTTACGGCACCATGAACGACCCCCGCTGCATCGAGATCAAGGGCTTGGAATACGTCCTGGATCGACTGCCCAGGGGCATCGAAAGCTGTACCCGCCTGGTGCTCACCGCCCAGGAAGACTTTAAGCAGACTGCCTTCGAACAGATCATCCCCCCCAAACGGCGGCGCATTTCCTATCGCATGGGCGCCCACGAACTGTGTTTCATCATCACTCGCGGGCTGAGCGAAATCTACGACATCCTGACCCATCTGACATTTTTGGACAACGAGGCGGAAAAGATTCACCAGCAGATCCGTGACGAAAACGGCGACATGACCTTCGAGTGGAAACAACTGGACCGGCTGGTCACCAGCGGGATAGAACCTGAGGGCAGCGACCTGAACCAGGCCCTGTGGAACATGAGCATCATCCTGGGCCGGACCTACCAGGAAACGCGTCAGTTCTGGGCCTATCTGGCAAACGGACGGCAGCAGTGGAACAGCAACAACGGCTTGTTTCGCGTCATTCACAGCCTGGGAAACCGGGTGGAGCTTGAAAATCTGGACCGGGAAAATCGCCTGTCGGTCTATTTCACGCCTTCGCTGCGGGATATGATCGGCCAGCACAAATACAGTGAGGTCTGGGCCAGAGCGGTCAAGGAAAAGCTGCTGGAGCTTGGGTTCGGCAACCGAGCGCTTCATATCATCAGCGCCAATTTACACAGCGTGATGAAGCTGCTTTACGGGTATGCGGCCCTGACACCCAAACCCGCCGAAACCCAAGGCTCGGCGCTGGATTTCTTTCACCGGATCCGGGAAGCCACCCAGCAAGTGCGGGCCTTTGCCATGGAACATGGCATGACGGAGCTAAAGGACCTTTCCGGTGCTCAGATCGACTGCCAGATCATTGATACGGCCGGATTGAAGTCGCTTCCGATGCATCCTGGAATCGGTATCGATCCGGCGGCCTTTGGCGGCAACATGCCGGTGCTGCTCGTTATCGATTATGCCTTCGGTACCCAGGCATTTGAAACCATGGATGAATTGCTCGAACCCGTCGAGGGCGCAGACAACAGCCCCTCTCTTGATATCCGATCCATTTCGGTGATGGGAAAAGCCGGCATTCTCACCGGGAAAAAGGGGGACATCATGCTGGCCACCTCCCATGTCATGGAAGGCACCCCCCATAACTACATCGTGGACAACGACCTGAAACGAGAAGATTTCGATTCCTCGGTTCAGGTGTATACCGGCCCCATCGTGACGGTGCTGGGCACCTCTTTGCAAAACCGCGACGTGCTGGAAAAATTCCATACCACCTCGTGGAAGGCCGTTGGCCTGGAAATGGAAGGCGGTCATTATCAACGGGCCATCAATGCCGCCATCATCCGGGGCCATATCGATTCCAACATCAAGGTGCGATATGCCTACTA
>JBJKSK010000363.1:0-12575 GCA_046704125.1 Desulfobacterales bacterium
GATCCTTTCCCGAAAGCCCGGAGCGACGTTTATCTCAGAGGTCAAGTGTTCCCAGAGCCTCTATGATGACATCGAAAAACACGGCGGCCGGGTCATCATGTACAAGACGGGCCACTCCATGATCAAGCAAAAAATGAAAGAAGAGCATGCCGAACTGGCCGGAGAGATGAGCGGGCACATGTTTTTTGCCGATCGTTATTTTGGCTTCGACGACGCGGTCTATGCCGCCTGCAGACTGCTGGAGATTTTGGCCGATACGGGAAAAAGCGTGTCCCAGCTTCTGGCCGACGTACCCAAAACCGTCACCACGCCTGAAATTCGGGTGGATTGCCCGGATGACCAAAAATTTGCCGTGGTGGATAAGGTAACGGATTATTTTCGTCAGCGCTATCCGGTCATCGATATCGACGGGGTGCGCGTGCTGTTTGGCGATGGGTGGGGCCTGGTGCGGGCGTCAAACACCCAACCGGTCTTGGTGCTTCGCTTCGAGGCCCAGTCCGAGGCCCGACTCGACGAGATGCGCCGAATCGTCGAGTCGGGCCTGGAAAGAATTCAAAACGCGCGCTGATCTTTTTTGAAGGAGTTGCAGGCACGGCGCCTGGCGCCGGTTTTTTGACAAAGACCGGCGCATCGCCAAATTGGGTCGATTCCCGAATAAGAGCTGCTTTCGGGCTTGCTCCGCACCCAAAAAGCCGGAATTCTTCTAATCCTTTCATGACCCCTGGTTCAGGGCAGATCGTTTTGGAATCGCCCCCCTTTTTTTTCGCTCTTTAGACGTTTTGGTTTCTGGGCGCGATGTCCCTTGGGAGCGCACGCCATGGTCTGCGAAGACAAGGTGTTTCTGACCCGAGAACAGGCCCTTTGTGCCATCCGGTTGGATTTTGATCAATATCCCCCGCAAAGCGCCCTGTTTTTCTCGCTGTGCCGGGAGCTTGCCGACCAAGTGGGGGTAATGTGGCCGGATTACGAGCGAAACGGGTTGTGGGTGGCGGCGTCGGGCCAGAAAAAGGCCACTTTTTTTTCCAGGGAACAGCTTGGCGATCTGGTGTATGATACCCTGGAGGCATCCCGGTTGCCCCTGGAGCGGCTAGCTCAAATTTGCTCCCGGGTGTTTCGGGCACCGGCCGCAGCCGTGACCGGCGCCGGCCAGGGGGGAATCTGGTTGCGGACCGGGATGGCGGGATTTTCCTGCAGACAGTGCGGGCAGTGCTGTAAAATGCTCGATTACAAGGACCAGTGCAGCGAAAAGGACTATGCCCGGTTGAAATCCCGGGGCAGAACCGATGTTTTGGCCTGGATTGGACGCACCCGCAAGCAGGGTATGGTTACCGCCTATCACCTATGGATGATCCCCGGCACCCGGACTTATGCCGAGACCTGCCCCTGGCTGCATCTGGAGCCAACCACGGGCCGATACGTCTGCACGATCCACGATGTGCGGCCAGACATCTGCCGCCAATACCCGGGCAGCCGCAAACATGCCGTAATGACCGGCTGCCGCGGCTTTGACGGTTGAAATTCAAGAATGTGGGAACAAGGATAACGATTTCGGAACCATCTACCTAGACGATTGATGCCGCTGTTTCATCCAGATGAGGAATCAACGGATTGAACCCTGGTTCGCCATCGCAAAAAGCCGCAGGCTCAACGGAGAAAATGGTTTCCTGGGCCGTCATCGCGCTGCTGGGCGTGATTTTGGCGGCGGTGTTCATCAAACAATCTCGATACGATAAGACCCTGTGGCATCCGAGGGTGGCGGATCAGGAGCCTGCCGCAAGGACGCCCCCAGGTCAGGCTGCAAAAGCGGAGATCCCTGTTCCGGCGGGACTGGCCCCCTTGGGCCCGGTGGAAACGTTCGGGCCGGAAACGCTTTCGGATAAAATCGACGGCAAGGCTGAATTATATCTGCCTTCGGGCTTTATCCGGCTTCAATGCCAGCGCTTCGGGCCCGTGGCCGGCCCGTGGTGGTTCGAGGTCTTTTTCTACGAGATGAAAGGCCCAAGAGAAGCCTTTTCCGTGTTTAGCGCGCAGCGCCGGGCCGGTGGCAAGCCTCTGAACCTGGCCCAATTTGCTTATCAGACGGCCAATTCGCTGTTTTTCGTGCGCGATGCCACCTACATCGAAATGGTGGGCTCCGAAGCCTCGGCTACCCTCATGAAAAGCATGCAGGATTATGCCCGAACCATCGCCAAAGCCGGCGCCGGAAAGTCCTCCTCAGTCGGTGAAATGAATTTATTTCCCGCAGACGGTCTGGTGGCTGACAGCGTGGTGATGCTGGCCACTGACGCCTTCGGGTTTTCCGGTCTCAAGGATGTGTTTATCGCCACCTATCGAATAAACGGCAAGGAGCTGACGGGTTTTCTGGCCAAGCGACCCGACGCGGCGGCGGCCGCCAAACTGCTTTCCGACTATGTCGGGTTTCTGACCGAAAACGGCGCGAAGGTCGTGACGCCTCAAGGGGCAATAGGCGGCATCACCGTGTTGGCGGTGTTTGACCTGTTTGAGGTGGTTTTTGTTCAGGGCCCGTGTTTTGCCGGGGTTCACGAGGCTCAGGACCGTGAGGCGGCCGCGGCTTTTGCCAAACGGTTTCAAACGCATCTCCGAAAGACACTTCCATGATTTCTCTTAAAGAGCCTCTTTCCAGACGGGATTTTTTCGGCCGGGCCGTCCGGGCCGGATTGGGAATTGCCGCGGCTGGCGCGCTGAGCGCCTGGTGTTACGACCCGGTGGGACCCGGGCGCCTGGAAGCCGATGCGCCCGATGTGGTCTTGAAAGATTTTTCGGTCCAGCCCATGGCGCCGACCCTGGCGGTGGTCACCGGAACCGACCGGGTCTTGACCCTCGGGCGCGCTCTGTCGGCTTTGGGAGGCATCGGGGCCTTCGTGGGTCCCGGGCAGCGGGTGCTGCTCAAGGTCAACGCGGCCTTTGCCGAGCCCGCAGCGCTTGGCGCGACCACCCATCCGGATCTTGTGGCCGAAACGGCTCGGCTGTGTTATGCGGCCGGCGCCCGGTCCGTGGCGGTGACCGACAATCCCATCAACGATCCGGCCGCCTGTTTCCGGCTCACCGGCATCGCCGAGGCCGCAGGCTCTGCCGGCGCCCGGCTGATTTTACCCGATGCCGGCGGGTTTCGGCCGACCACGGTCCCCGGGGGCGTGCTGATCCGGAACTGGCCCTTGTTCTACAGGCCCTTTGAAGGCATCGACCGGTTAATCGGGATAGCCCCGGTCAAGGACCACGAGCGCGCCGGAGCCTCCATGACCATGAAAAACTGGTACGGTCTGCTGGGCGGCCGGCGAAATGTCTTTCACCAGCAGATCAACGACGTGATCACGGAACTGGCCATGATGGTCAAACCCAGCCTGGTGATTCTCGACGGGACCTATGCGATGATGCGAAACGGCCCCACAGGAGGCAGCCTTGACGATTTAAAGGCCACTCACACCCTGATTGCCGGTACCGACCAGGTGGCCGTGGATGCCTTTGGCGCCACCCTGCTGGGAAAAACCGTCGCGGACCTGCCCTACCTCGGAAAGGCCCAGGCCCGGGGCGTGGGAAATGCCCGGTATGAGCGCCTGAAACTGATCCGCGACCACGTGGGTTGAACTGTTTCCAGTAGATACTATTTTGCGCGCATAGCGCTTTTTTGCGGGCTTGATCTATGCGAATTGTCACCGCTCGTCGAATCTGCCAGATTTTTTTTCTGCTCCTGTTTCTCTGGTTGTGTCTGGTCACCTCCGCAGGCACGCACTGGTGGCAGATCCGGGGCTGGCCGGTCAACTGGTTTCTCCAGCTGGATCCCCTGCTGGCCCTGGCGGCCATGCTGACTACCGGCACGCTTTACGCCGGGTTGCTCTGGGCGCTGGTCACCGTGGTGCTCACGATGGTGCTGGGCCGGTTTTTCTGCGGCTGGCTGTGTCCGTTGGGCACCCTCCAGCAGGTTGTGGGGGTGCTTGCCGGCTGGAAACTGCGCTTTTCCGAACGGATCAACCGCCACCGGTTTCATCGGCTGCAGTCTTTCAAATACCTGGTGCTGGTCTTTTTCCTCGGTGCGGCGTTGTTTCGGCCCTGGGCGGCTTCGCTTCAGACGGGACTGCTGGATCCCATCTGTTTGCTCCAGCGCTCGGTGAATTTGGTGCTGCTGCCCCTGTTTGGCCCCGACAGCCCGTTTGCCGCCGGGCGCTATACGGCCGGCGCGTGGCTGGTGGGAGCGATGTTTTTCGCCATTGCCCTGCTGTGTATCCCACTTCCGCGCGTCTATTGCCGGTTTGTCTGCCCGCTGGGGGCCTTGTTTGGGGTAATAGGTCGCACGGCGCTGTGGCAGGTGGGAAAAATCCAGGAAACGTGCTCCAACTGCAGCCGCTGCGACTCAGCCTGCGAAGGGGCCTGCTCGCCGGCCGGATGCATCCGGAGCCACGAATGCGTGCTGTGCATGAACTGTCTGGACAGCTGCCGGGAGGCATCCATGGGCTACCGGCGTGAACCGGTCACCGACCGGATCGACCGGCCGGATCTATCCCGGCGCGCGGTGCTTCTCACCTTGGCCTCGGGTGTGGTGGCCGTGCCTGTCGTGCGTCTGTCCGGCACCCTTGCTGGAAACGCATCGCCGGATCTGGTCCGCCCGCCGGGGGCCCTGGCCGAGATCGATTTTCTGCGCCGCTGTACCAAGTGCGGCCTGTGCATGCGGGTTTGTCCGTCCCGGGTCATCCAGCCGGCGCTGCTGCAGGCTGGCATCGAGGGCCTGTGGACGCCGGTGCTCGATCCCACCGCCGGCACCAGCGGCTGCCAGTATAATTGCGTGGCCTGCGGACACGTGTGCCCGACGGCGGCCATCCGCCCGATGTCCCTTGACGAGCGCCAGGGGAAAAACGCCTTTGCCGGAAACGGCCCCGTCCGCATGGGGACGGCTTTCGTCGATCGGAGCCGGTGTCTGCCCTGGGCCATGCATCGGCCGTGTCTGGTCTGTGAAGAAAACTGTCCGGTGAGTCCCAAGGCCATTTTTACCGAAGAGATTTTTCAGCCGGTGCGGGGAAATCCGTTTCGAGCGGCCTTCCCGGCGCCGGATCGAATCGACCTGAGCGGAAACCGAAATCCCGGTTTTCTGGCCACCGGGGACTATTACTGCCGTATCCCGGGGCGTACCGGGCCGCCCCCGGCCAAAATCGTGGCTCAGCAGGAGGCGCTGCTGCAGCTGTCGGCCCCCCTTTTTAAGACCTCGTCCCAAGGTCAAGGCGACGTGGAAATTGTAATTCGCCTCAAACGGCCCTATGTGGATCCAACCTACTGTATCGGCTGTGGGATATGCGAGCACGAATGTCCGGTGAGCACGAAGCGGGCCATCCGCGTTACCGCGGAAAACGAATCCCGCCAGCGCAGGCACCGGCTGTTGACTTGAATGCTGCGCCAAAAGGATAGACCTTATAAAGGGTTGAGTCCACCCCCTGAACCCAACCGTCTTCAAGGAGAATATGCCATGGATAACCGACACAACGGGTTGACCCGGCGCCAGTGGCTCAAGGGCGCCGGAGCGGCGGGCCTAGCCCCGCTGCTTGTAAAGACTGCGCGCGCTCAATCCGCCCAACCGGCGGCAAAAGAAGGCCGGGTGTCCACCCGACCCTTTGGGAAAACGGGTGTTTCCGTCTCCATTCTTGCCTTGGGAACCATGTTCGACGTGGTTTCCAACCAGCTGCTGCTCAAACAGGCCCTCAACTGGGGGGTCACGTATTGGGACACAGCGGACTGTTATGCGGGAGGACGCAGCGAGGAAGGTTTCGGCACGTTTTTTGGCCGCTATCCCCAGCGGCGCAAAGAGGTGTTTTTGGTCACCAAGTCCTGCGGCCGAAGCCCCCAGCAGATGACCGAACTGCTGGAGCGCTCGCTTTCCCGGATGAAGACCGATTACATCGACCTGTATTTTCTCCACGGCATTTCCGGTTTCAAGGAAGTTCACCCGGATACCCGAAGATGGGCTGAGGCGGCCAAGGCCAAAAGGAAAATCCGGTTTTTCGGCTTCAGCACGCACAAGAACATGGAACAATGCCTGCTGGATGCCGCAACGCGCGGGTATATCGACGGCATTATGATGGCTTACAACTACCGGCTGATGCATACCGACGAGATGCGCCGGGCAGTCGACGCCTGCACAAAGGCGGGCATTGGCCTTACAGCCATGAAGACCCAGGGCGGCGGTCCGGTGCAACAGGAAAGTGACGCCGAACTGAAGCTGGCCGGGCGATTCTTGAAGACCGGGTTCACCGAGCAACAGGCCCGGATCAAGGCGGTGTGGGAAAATCCGCAGATCGCCAGCGTCTGTTCCCAGATGCCCAGCATCGGGGTATTGACGTCCAACGTGGCGGCGGCCCTGGATAAGACCCGGCTTTCTGCCGTGGACCGGGATCTGCTCCAGAAACACGCCGTGGAGACGGCTTCGGCCTATTGCGCCGGATGCGCCCATATCTGCGAAGACGCCATCGGATCTGCCGTGCCGGTCAGCGATGTCATGCGCTGCCTGATGTACCACCGAAACTACGGGGAAGCCGGTCTGGCCCGAACCGCGTTCGCCGAAATTCCCCACGCCGCGCGCTTGCAGATGACGCAGGTGGATTATCAAATAGCTGAGCAGCGCTGTCCCCGGAAGCTGCCCATCGCCCGGCTGATGGCCGAAGCGGTCTCGATGTTGGCGTAAGCATCGGCCGCAAAAAGGCCCGAAACGCGCAAAAAGGGAACAAACCATGAACGTCCTTTTAATTTCGGCCAATACGGAAACCATCAACATGCCGGTGCTTCCCCTGGGACTGGCCTGTGTGGCCGCGGCCGCGCGGCAGGCCGGGCATCGGGTCCGTCAGGTCAACCTGCTGGGTCAAGGGCCGGGATGCCAGGCGATAAAAGAAGCTGTCCTTGATTTTTTTCCGGATGTGACCGGAATTTCGGTGCGAAATATCGACGATCAGTCCATGGCCGCCCCCCGGTTTTTCCTGGAACCGGTCCGGGATCTGGTGGCCGGTATCCGCCGGATATCCCAAGCCCCGGTAGTACTGGGCGGGGCCGGATACAGTATTTTCCCCGAGGCGGCACTGGAGTATCTCGGTGCCGATTACGGCATCCACGGGGAAGGGGAAATGGCGTTTCCCGCTCTGCTCGATTGTCTTTCCCGAGGCCTGAGCCCGGCGGGACTATCTGGGGTCTGTATCCCCGGAAAAGGGATGAAGAAAAATAAGGGAACCGGGCAAGGGCTTTGTCCAAGCGCGCTGCCTTTTCCCCGGGATCTGGCGCTGCCTGCCGGGTTTTCCGACCGCAAGAACCTCTGGCTGCCTTTCCAGACCCGGCGAGGCTGCCCTATGGCCTGCAGCTACTGCTCAACGTCTTCCATCGAAGGCAGGCGGCTTCGCCGGCATGATCCCAAAACCGCCATTGCCGCCCTGGCCCGATTTGTAGATGCCGGCTTCCGGCGGTTTTTTTTCGTGGACAACACCTTCAACCTTCCCCCAAGCCATGCCGCGGCCGTTTGCCAAGAGATTCTGGCAAGGAACCTGGATATCGAATTCCGGTGCATCCTCTATCCCTGGAAGGTGGAAAACGAACTGGTGCAGCAGATGGCCGCCGCGGGGTGTGTCGAGGTAAGCCTCGGGGCGGAAAGTGGGTCTCTCTCCGTGTTGTCCAGGCTCCATAAACGCTTTTCCCCTCCGCAGGTGCGAGACGTCTCGAGGCGGCTATCCAGGGCGGGAATCCAGCAGACGGGTTTTTTGCTTTTAGGCGGCCCGGGCGAGACCCGGGAAACGGTACTGGAAAGCCTGTCCTTCATCGATTCGTTGGACCTGGAAACGGTAAAGGTCACCATTGGAATCCGCATCTACCCGGAGACCGCCCTGGCTGACATCGCCCGTCGCGAGGGCGTCGTGTCAAGAGAGAATTCGCTGCTGTTTCCCGCGTTTTACCTTGCAACGGAACTCGATGGCTGGCTGCAGGAAACCGTGGCCACCTGGATGGCCGCCCGGCCTCACTGGGTGTCTTGATTCGGCGAACAGCTGTTGACACCGGGTTTCGACTTCTGTAGTAATCAATTTAATTTCATATAGTTCAAAGGGTTCACCACACTTACAAAATAGCCATCGCATCGCGCAGGCAAAGACACGAGGTGGTTTATGGGCAAGGAAGGTGAAGAAATGGTCGACAGGAGGCAGTATGCGCGGGTCGATGCCCGGCTGCCCCTGGATGTCCGCCTCATTGACAAGGAACTGCGGGTGGCGATGGCCTCCGGGGTTTTGGATACCGTCGGTTTTCAGGGATTTCAACCCCCGCCGGAGGTCGGAGACGAACTCCTGGCGCAATGGCTCAAGATGCTCGATGCCAAGCTCGATGCCATATTGAGGCTGCTGGTATCCAACCGCAATGGAATTTTCTCCTTGCCCTACAGCAGGGTCAATATCTGCGGCAACGGTATGCGGTTTTCATCCCCGATTCCCTTTTCCAGGGGAGACCTATTGGAAATAAAGATTGTGCTGCCCATGGCCCCGCCGATGAATTTGCTTCTGTATGGAGAAGTCGTGGGAGTCGACCCATGCGAAAACGGCGATGACATCGCCGTCCAGTTTGTGGATATCGACGATCGCAGCCGAGAGGAGATCGTTCGATTTGTCTTTGAAAAGCAACGAGATATCCTTCGAAAGAAACGGGAGTAGAAAATCAGTCATGTTTGCCATCATTGGGGCGGCGGTGGTATCGATTGCGGTAGTGGGTGGCTATTTGCTGGAACATGGTAATTTGAGCGTGATCATCCAGCCCACCGAGGTTTTGATCATCTTCGGGGCGGCTATCGGGGGCTTCATTATCGCCTCTCCGATCAAAGTCATCAAGGCGGTTGTCGGCGCCATTGCCCGGATCTTCAAGGGCAAGGCGTATTCCCAGTCCGATTACCAGGAAATGCTGATTATGCTCAGCCAGATTTTTGGCAAAATCCGAAAAGAAGGCCTGCTATCCATCGAATCCGATGTAGACAGACCCAAAGAGAGCAAAATTTTCAGCAAATATCCCAAGTTCATGAAAAATCACCATGCCAGCAATTTTGTTTTTGATACCCTTCGCATGGTCATGGCCACGAGCATGGCGTCCCATGAACTGGAAGGTCTGCTGGATACCGAACTAGAAGCCCTTCACGAGGAACTGTTGATTCCTTTCAACAGCATAAGCACCATCGCCGATTCGCTCCCCGGTCTGGGTATTGTGGCGGCGGTGCTGGGGGTGGTGCTGACCATGCAAAAAATCAACGAACCGCCCGCCGTGCTGGGTCAAAGCATCGCGGCCGCCCTGGTGGGGACATTTTTGGGGGTGTTGATGTGTTATGGCTTTGTCGGGCCCATTTCAAGAAACCTCGAATATGCCGCCAACGAGGAAAAAGATTACCTCATGGTGCTAAAAGTCTCGCTCCTTTCTTTTGTCGGCGGCGCGCCTCCGCCGATTGCCGTGGAGTTTGGCCGGCGGGTGGTACCGACCAATGTCAGACCCTCTTTTCTCGAACTTGAAAAAAAGATCAAGGAAGTGAAGAAAAAGGCATAGAGACGATTCATGGAAGAAAAATCCAGACCGATTATCATAAAAAAAATCAAGAGAGGTCACAAGGGCCATCACGGAGGCAGTTGGAAGGTGGCTTATGCGGATTTCGTGACGGCCATGATGGCTTTTTTTTTGTTATTGTGGATGTTAACCTTGGCCTCACCCTTGCGAAAAATAGAGATTTCGGATTACTTTCAGCATTTTAGCATTTTCAAGGGAGGCGGTATGCCGGACCAGGGACAGGGGGGACCCCAGGTCGTGGCTCCCCCGAAGTCGGGTTCGATGCAGGTCGCCGTGCCGTTTCTCGTTGGCGGCCTCTCCAGACAAGGCCTGAGGGACAAGATCCAACAGGCCGTCCAAGAGAAGCTCAAGGCGCTTAAGAATCAGGTCAAGGTGGACGTATTCCAAGGTGGGGTACGCATTCAGATCTTGGATACCGCGGGAAGCTCAATGTTTCCCCCCGGGGTCGCCATACCCAATGCAAAGGCCGACGCCATTTTGAAGGTGCTGGCGGAAACCATCAAGGATACCCCCTATAAAATCGCCGTGGAGGGGCACACCGATTCAACACCGTATATAGGCGGCCAGACCACCAACTGGGAGCTATCCACGGAAAGGGCCTTGGCGGCCAGACGCCAGCTGGTCAAAGACGGCATCGGACCGGACCGCATTGCCCGTGTCGTGGGCTATGCCGATACCGAGCCGCTGGACAAGAAAAATCCCATGGATCCCAAAAATCGGCGGATCAGCATCCTTTTGCTTTACGGCAAACAACGGCTGGCACCAGGCATTCCATCGATATCGACTGGAAACTGACCCCGGAGAGTGGCGTCATGTGGAAACGCTGCGTATGTACAAAGGATTGTCCGGATACCTGCGGGATGCTGGCCCGGGTCGAAAACGGCCGAATCACCGCCGTCAAAGGCGACCCGGAGCATCCTTACACCCGGGGCTTCATCTGCCGCAAGGCGGGATATTTCCCTGAACATGTCCATAGCGCCGAACGAATTCTGGAACCGTTAAAGCGCAAAGGTCCCAAGGGGTCGGGCCAATTTTCGCCTATCGGCTGGGACGATGCCCTAACCGAGATCGCCGGGAAGATGGCCTCGGTGGCGACCCAACACGGGCCGGAGGCGATCCTGCCCTACTTTTATGCCGGACACATGGGGATCATCCACCGACTGGGGGGCCACGCCTTCTTTCACAAGCTGGGGGCAAGCCGGTTGATGACCACCATCTGCGGTCCCGCCGCAGCCGCCGGGTTTGAGGCCAGCCTGGGCAGCGGGCCGTCAACGGCCATCGAGTCGGCCGGTGCCTCTGATTTTATCATCATCTGGGGTTCCAACACCCTGGTGACCAATCTGCATGCCTGGCCCTTTTTTCAGAAGGCACGGAAAAGCGGCGCCCGGATAACGGTGATTGATCCCTATCGAACCGAGACGGCCAAACGGGCCGATACGCACCTGATGATCAAGCCGGGAACCGATGCGGCCTTGGCCCTGGCGATGATGAACGTGATGATTGCCGATGATCTGATCGATCACGCCTTTATCGAGAAGCAAACAGTCGGGTTTGAGGCCTTGAGCCAGCGGGTGGCCCAGTACCCACCGGAGACGGCAGCCGGGATCTGCGGAATTTCTGCCCGGGCTATCCGGGATCTGGCCCGGGGATACGGCCGGGCCAAGGCGCCCTACATCCGCACCGGCTGGGGCCCGGGCCGCCAACTGGGCGGGGCCATGGCCTTGCGCGCCATCGCCCTGTTGCCCGGGCTGGCGGGCGCCTATAACCGCCCCGGGGCCGGGATTACCCGCAGCCTGGGCGGCGCCCCGTCAGAGTGGCGCTTTCTGACCCGCCCTGATTATTGCCCGCCGGAAACCCGGTGGGTCAACATGGTCCAACTGGGCCACGCCCTGACCGAGATGGACGATCCACCGATCAAATACCTGCACGTATACCTGTCCAACCCGGCGGCAGTGGCCCCCCAGTCAAAACAGGTAATGGCCGGTCTGAGCCGGGAGGATCTTTTCATATCGGTTCAGGAGATGTTTATGACCGACACGGCCCGCATGGCCGACATCATCCTGCCGGGGGCAAGCTTTCTGGAGGTAAAGGACCTATACCGGGCCTATGGTCACAATTATATTCAAATGGCCGAGCCGGTGATTGCGCCGGTAGGCCAAAGCCGCTCCACCCTTTCGATTTTCCAGGCCCTGGCCAAGCGGATGGGCTATGGGGATGCGGTCTTTTCCCTGAGCGAAGCGCAATGCATCGACGCCTTACTCAAAGATAAGTCGCCGTACATGCGCGGCGTGGATGCCAACGAGGTCCTATCCGGCCGCGCTGTTCATCTTCATATTGCCGACAGCCCCTATGCCCGGTGCTTTCACACCCCGTCGGGCAAAGTTGAATTTTTCTCCCAGGCCTGGGCCGAAAAGGGGCTTGACCCGCTTCCCGACGGCCGGCCGATCCGTGATCCCGACGGCGGCGACCGTTTTTTGCTGGAGTTTATCACCCCGCCGCACCGGCTTTTGCTCAACTCCGCCTTCAACGAAATCGCCGCGCTCAGGCAGGCGGCCGGGTCGCCTGCTGTTTTGATCCATCCCGAAACCGCCGCGGCCCGAAACATCACCGACGGTCATCGTGTGCGGGTCTACAATGACCGGGGCGAGTGTTACCTGACCGCCATGGTGACCCCGGACACCCAGCCCGGACTGCTGGTCGCCGAAGGGCTTCGCGCGCCATCCCTGCATGATGGCGGCAAGGGGGTCAACCAGCTGACCAGCCAGCGCCTGACCGATGCCGGCCAGACCTGTGCCTTTCACTGCAACCGGGTCGAGGTGGAGCCGAAGTAAACCAGGCTGGGATTATCCTTGCCTCTGGAATCCCGCCAGGGGGGCGAACCGTTCATACCGCCTCAAGCTTTCTGTATTCTCCTCATGCCGGTTTTCCCTTTGCATAAGGCGCATGAACCGAACAGAAAAACTTCGTGTTCCTCGGTAATAAAACCCGGCGGGGTCAAATTCGTT
>JBJKSK010000364.1:0-3417 GCA_046704125.1 Desulfobacterales bacterium
ACATCCGGGGGAAAATTGCCTACATGCAACAAAAAGACCTGCTGCTTCCCTGGCGAAGCGCCATAGACAACGCCATCCTGGGGATGGAGATCCAGGGCGTGGCCCGAAAGGCGGCGCGGAGCCAGGCCATGGATCTGCTGGCGCTGTTTGGGCTGCAAGGCGCTGAGCATCGCTACCCTCACGAACTGTCCGGAGGGATGCGGCAGCGGGTGGCGCTGATGCGCACCATATTGTGCAAAAAGCCGATCCTGCTGCTTGATGAGCCTTTTGGCGCCCTGGACGCCATCACGAGAAGCAGCATGCAGCGCTGGCTTCTCAAAATCTGGAAACAGTTTACCCCCACGGTGCTGCTGGTCACCCACGACGTGGAAGAGGCGCTGGTTCTCGGGGACCGGATTTACGTGATGAGCGCGGCTCCAGGCACGGTCAAGGCCATTGTCGAGATTGATCTGGCTCGCCCGCGATTGGCCACCGATACGGCCTTTGTGGCTCGCAAGGCAGTCATCCTGGCGCTTTTATCGCTTGAAAACAACGGAGGTGGTCTTTGAGTCCAACCATCGCTTATCTGCTTCCCCTCGCCCTGTTGGGGCTGTTGATTTTTTTTTGGCAGGCCGCCGTTTGGATCTTCAGGATCCCCCCTTATCTGCTTCCCGGCCCGGGACAAATTGCCCGGGTGATGGTGAGCCGGGCAGACCTGCTCTTTTATCACGCCTTGACCACCCTGGCCGAGATCCTTTTGGGTTTTGTGCTGGCCATTATCGCGGGTATTTCCCTGGCGCTTTCCATCCACGCATCGCGCCTGGTTGAGCGCGCCGTGTTGCCCCTGGTAATCGCCTCCCAGACCATACCGGTTTTTGCCGTCGCGCCGCTGCTTATTCTCTGGTTTGGCTACGGGATGGGGTCCAAAGTGGTGATGGCGGCCATCATCGTGTTTTTCCCCATCGTGGTCAACACGGTGCAAGGCCTTCGGGCGGCGGATCCCGACATCTTGTCGCTGTTTGTCATCCTGGAAGCCTCCCCCTGGCAGGTGATGGTCAGAGTCCGGATCCCCCAGGCCCTGCCCCATGTTTTTGCAGGCCTGAAGATCGGAGCGGCGGTCAGCGTCATCGGGGCGGTGATCGGCGAATGGGTAGGCTCCAGCCGTGGCCTGGGCTATCTGATGATGCAAGCCAACGCCCAGCTGCAGGTCGATCTGGTTTTTGCCGCCATCGTATGGCTGTCGGTCATCGGGGTTTGCCTCTATGGCCTCATTGCCTGGATGGAGCGCCTGGCCTTTGGCCGAGCCCGCCGTCTGGTTATTCCCTAGACTCATCGCCATTTTTCGAAAAAAAGGAGAATTTATGTCGCGAGCCATTAAACGCTGTTTGATCGTGTTTTTTCTGTTATGGCTGGTGTCTACCACAGGCTTGGCCCGGGCCGCTAAAAAAATCAGCTTCATGCTCGACTGGTATCCCAATCCTGACCATGTGCCCTTATACGTGGCCAAGGCCCAAGGCTACTTTGCCAACCAGGGCCTGGATCTGAACATCATGGTGCCGGCCGACCCCAGCGACCCGCTGAAACTGGTGGCCGCCGGCAAATGCGATTTCGCCGTAAGCTACGAGCCCAGCGTGATCATGGCCGCGACCCAGGGCCTGCCCGTGGTCTCCATCGGGGCCCTGATCCAGCATCCGCTGTCCACGATACTGTTTCTTGACGCTTCCGGGTTCAAAAGCCCGGCGGATTTCAGGGGCAAGCGCATCGGTTACTCCGTGGCGCCGCTTTACAAGGTGCTTTTTGAGGCGGTAGCCCAAAAGGCCGGGCTAAACCCCGGGGACTACCATCTGTATCATGTAGGGTTTAATCTCGTTCCACCGCTTCTTTCCGGCCAGGTGGATGCGGTCATCGGTGCCTTTCGCAACTACGAGGCCATCCAGGTCGAACTGGAAGGCAAAAAACCCGGCCTTTTCCCCCTGGAAAAATATGGTATCCCTGACTTTTACGAACTGGTGCTGATCACCAACGCAAAAACCCTTCGAGAAAATCCGGAAACGGCCAAGCGATTTCTGCGCGCCGTGACCCAAGGGATCCAGGAAACCATGGCGCAGCCCAAAGCCTCTTTGGCGCAATTTTTCAAAGCCAACCCGGATTGCAACAATACCCTCAATCGAAAGTCTTTTGCCGCCACACTGCCCTTTTTCAAGGGGAGCCCGGCCCAGGATCCGGCCCGCTGGCTGGCTCTGGAGCGCTTCATGCTCAAGTGGGGGCTTGTTCAAAAATCGATTCCGGTGAAAACCATGGTCTGGTCTGCGGCCGTACGGAGAAAAAAATAGCCGCAAACCGGGATATTGCACGAACGATGCATCAAATATTTGAGATCCGTCGCCAGTTGTGATAAAAATGAAAAAGCAAATTTTTAATTTTTTGGCGATCCGATTATTTTGACAACTTCGCGAAAGCGCAAACGATCGAATCCGGCTTCGTGGAGCCATGGCGCAGCAAGGTAACCCGGGTTTTCCGGGTTGCCGTCAGTCCTCGATTTTTGTGCTATGAATTGAGTGCTGATACCAATGTCAATAGCACAGGTTTCGAGAAAGGAAAGCGCGATGAACATCTATGTGGGCAACCTGCCCTACCAGTTGTCGGAACAGGAATTGCGCGATGCATTCGCCCCGTATGGTGAGGTCAGTACGGCAAGCATTATCTCTGACCGATACACCGGGCAATCCAAGGGATTCGCTTTTGTCGAAATGACAGTGGACGCCGACGCGGAAAATGCGATCAAGGCTCTCGATGGTTCCACGCTAAAGGGCCGCACCATCAAGGTCAACCAGGCGCGTCCCCGCACCGACACCCGGCCGCCGCGACGGGATCGGGACCGGAACCGGGACCGTAATCATGACCGCGACCGGAACAGACATTAATCCGGCCTCTCATGCCCCCTTTCAATTGCCGGGCCATGGCGCCAATCGACCGGAGAGAGGGCAAGCCCGACGGTTTTCTGACCTGCCCAAAGGCGCCTATCTTCCCACCACCCCTGAAGAGATGACCCGTTTTGGCTGGGACGGTCTCGATGTGGTTCTGGTCACCGGGGACAGCTACATCGACAGCCCCTTTATCGGAGCGGCCGTGATAGGACGCGTGTTAAGCGCGGCCGGGTTTCGGGTGGGCGTCATCGCCCAGCCCGACATCACCTCGGGCAGAGACATTTCGCGCCTGGGACAGCCGCGGCTGTTCTGGGGGATCACCGGCGGCTGCGTGGATTCCATGGTGGCCAACTACACGGCACTGAAAAAAAGGCGCCGATCAGACGATTTCACCCCCGGCGGATTCAACACGAAACGGCCCGATCGGGCCAGCATCGTCTATAGCAATCTGATCCGGGGCCACTTCAAGGCGACCGTGCCCCTGGTGCTCGGGGGCACGGTCGCCTTGAAG
>JBJKSK010000365.1:0-5504 GCA_046704125.1 Desulfobacterales bacterium
AAATAGGGCAGAAAACAACGGAGGCCAATGCTATAGCACCATCCGGCTGCCCTCATGGCATGGACGTCACCTTTGTCCTTTCCTGCCCCCTCGGTTTGTCCAACGCCCCTGGCCTATGCTTTCTGTCTTGTCGGTTGTGGTTCTATGCGGGTGGTTGGCCCCGAAGGCCGCCTTTGCCACTCAGGTGCACGTTGAACCCGAGGGGTTGTACGTGCATCAGATGGCGCACTTTTTTTTCGCCTTTTCCATGGGGCTTCTCATTTATTGGCTGCGGGAACACAAACTGGTGGGGATCCCCGGTTGGCGTTGCATCCAGTATTCGGCACTGTTTTTCATTCTCTGGAATATCGATGCCATGACGGTGCATTTTCTCGACGGCCGCATGGACATCATCCAAGTGACCTATACCGGCTTGCGGCATATGCGCATCCATGCCGTCAACGGCTCCGAAGGGTTTGAGCTGTTTTACTATTTTATCAGGATGGACCACCTGTTGTGCGTGCCGGCCATGTTCTTTCTGTGGCTGGGCCTCAGGCGCTTGCTCAGAGAAGAAGAAAACCGCATGCCGGGGTGGCGGCCATGATTCTTTCTGCGCTTCCCATCCGGATCGTGGACCTGGTCGGCTCGATTCTCATGATTGTGTTCTCCCTTGGGTGTCTGCGCTTGGTCTTTGCCCTCAGGAGCCGCGATGAACACAATGTGTTGTGGATCTTCCTGTTGATCGTCTGCTTTGGACTGTCCGGCTTTGCTGTTTCGCGTGCGGCGGGCCACATTCTTCAGCAGATACTGAAGCTTGCCGGGTATGGAGCGGTTTGGTCCCGGATCCGGCCGTTTTCAGGGGCATTTAATACTTTTACCTTCGTATTTGTGGCATCGGTGACGCTTTTTTTTCAGCGAAGCTGGAGACTGTACCAGAAAGGGGTCAAGGACAGAGACGCCTTGCAGGTGGCACACCAGAAGCTGCTTTTCATGAATCAGAATCTCGAGGATCTGGTTATCCAGCGCACCGAGGCCCTGAGCATATCCGAGCACAAGTACCGGCGGATCTTTGAAGTTTCCCGGGACATGATCCTGGTGGTCGACACCGATGGAGAAATCGTGAATATCAACCCGGCCGGCCGTACCATCCTGGGCTGCCCGGACGATGAACCCATTGTCGGAAAGTGCCACTTTCCCAGCTTTTTCATACGCAAGGCCGATTGGGTTTCGTTGCGTCAAACCTTGCTGGAGACCGGTCAGTTGCTCAATGCCGAGTATGACTTGCGCAGAATGGACGGAAGCGGCATGCGGGCGCTGATTTCCGGCACCCTTGACCGAAGCGGGTCTGATTCCGAGGATACGATCCATTTTATGATCAAGGATATCGAGGAGCAGCGAGTGATGAACCGGCAGATGGCCCAGGCCGACAAACTGGCCTCCATCGGCGAGCTGTCCGCCGGCCTGGCCCACGAGATCAACAACCCCCTGGGCATCATCTTGGGCTATACCCAGTTTTCCCTTCGCAGCGAACCTCCTGGCAGCGAACGCTACGAGGATCTCAAGACCATCGAAAAACACGTGCGCAACTGCCGGGCTATCATCGAGGATCTGCTCAATTTCGCACGCAGTTCTGAGCCCAAAAAAGAGATGGTGCGCATCAACGATGTGGCCGATGACGTGCTCAACTTTCTCTACCATCACAGCGATCCGGGACAGGTGGAAATCATCCGAAACTATGCTCCTGATTTGCCACCGATGCTGTTGGACGAAAAGAAGATCAAGCAGGTGCTGCTCAACCTGGTGATGAACGCAAAACATGCCGTAGGCAAAAAGGGTACGATCCGGTTAAGCACCCAATACGACCCGGCAGCCAACCGGGCCGATATCCAGGTGAGCGACACGGGCTACGGGATTGGACCAAAGGAAATGCCGCGCATTTTCGATCCTTTTTTTACCACCAAGGCCACGGGGCAGGGCACGGGGCTGGGGCTTTCGGTCAGCTATGGGATTATCAGAAGCCACGGCGGGGACATCCTCGTTGAAAGCCAGCCCGGCGTGGGCGCCATTTTCACGGTGAGACTCCCCGTGGTCTCCGAAGGAGGGAGAACCAACGGGTGAAGCGATCGATTCTTATCGTTGATGATGAAACCGATATGCTGCGTATCCTCAAGCGCAGCATCGAACCGGATTTGGATGCAGAAATCACCACGGCCGCCTCCGGCGAGGAGGCGATAAAGAGGTTTGCGGAGAGACCTTTCGATTTAGTTCTGGCCGATATCCGGATGCCGGGTATGAACGGGGTGGAGCTGCTGGAGATGATCAAGCGCGACTATCCGGGTCAGACCGTGGTGATGATGACCGCCTTTGGCGGAGTGGAAACGGCCGTGGAGGCCATGAAACAAGGCGCTTACGATTTTATCACCAAGCCCTTTGACTATGATGCGTTGCGTGTGCGTCTGGAGAAGGCCCTGGAACGCGCCGAATTGATGCGGGAAAATCAGCGGCTTCAGCTGGAGTGTCGCAGCACGCATGGGTTTCAGGATCTGGTGGGGAAAAGCCAGGCGATGCAGCGCGTTTATGAGACGATTCAGATGGTGGCCAAGACCGATTTGACCGTTTTGATCACCGGTGAGTCGGGCACGGGAAAGGAACTGACCGCCAGGGCCATCCATGCCTTAAGCGGTCGGCAAAAGCGAGCCTTTATTGCCGTCAACTGCCCCACGGTTCCCGAACAGATCCTGGAAAGCGAGCTGTTCGGCTACAAGAAGGGGGCCTTTACCCATGCCACGGGAAACCGCATCGGGTTGTTCCAGGAAGCCGACAAGGGATCGATTTTTCTGGATGAAATCGGCGATGTCAGCCTCGCCATCCAGACCAAGTTGCTGAGAGTCTTGCAGGAAAAGGAAATCAAACCCCTGGGAGATACCAAATCGGTCAAGGTGGATGTGCGCATTATCGCCTCTACCAACCAGGATCTCAAAAAAAAGATCCACCAGGGACAGTTTCGGGAGGATTTTTTTTACCGGCTCAACGTCTTGCCCATCAGGATGCCGCCGCTGCGAAACCGCGTGGAGGACTTGCCCCTGATCTGCAGTCATCTGCTGGAAAAACACTGTGCCAAGCTGGATCGTTCCTTGAAAAAGATTTCTCCGGCGTTGATGGAATTGTTTATGAAGCGGCCCTGGGAAGGAAACATCCGGGAGCTGGAAAACCTGATCATGCGAGGCGTCCTGTTTTCCACAGGCGCCGAGATCCAGCCTTCGGACGTGGGAATCCGGCCTCAGGAGGCTTCAGATGCCGGCAGCTTACCGGAGACCTTTGAGAGCCTGGCCTATAAAGCGGCCAAAGAAAGGGTCCTTCAGCGGTTTAACGACGATTACATCGGTTATTACCTGCGCCAGAGCGGGGGAAACGTCACCCATGCCGCCGGTGCCTGCGGCCTGGAGCGCCAGGCCCTGCAGCAGATCATGCGCCGTTACGGCATCAAAGCCGATGCCTTTCGGGAGGACTAAAGGATTTCTCGCACAACCGCAGAGGCCGCGGAGGGTTCACAGGCTGGCCAGGGCGTCTGCGGTGTGGCGGCAGAAAATTTCGATGATGCCGGCAAGTTCCCCGAGGCCTCGGGATACCACCGAAACGGGGATGCCAGCCTCTGCAAAAACGGCACGCCAGGAGTTGGGGGACTGCATCAGATCACGCTGTACATGAGTGCCGGCCACCAGCAGCAGTGGCACCAGTTTCACCTGGCGCCAAGTTCCGCCCTGGATTTCACGCAGGACCTCGCCGGCGGTGGGCGTCCTGTCCACCGTTCCATAGAAGATCCCACCACCGAAGCGTTTTTTCAACAGGCAGGTCAGTGCCGGGTAGGCGCACCCGCCGGGATGATCCGTGCCGTGGCCCACTAGGACCACGGCCTCTTCCTTTTTCCGGGCAAGATCCGGAGCCAGAGCGTCGGCGACCTCCGCATAGTCCCGGGTGGAGCTGAGCAGCGGGTGGCCGATGGCACAGGTCATCTCAACGGTTTTTGCCATCATCACCAGGCGATGAAACTCCGCGGCGCAAATCAGGTGCAGGGACTGGACCACGGCCCGGGTATGGCCCTGATTCTGAAGTCTTTTCATCACGGTCTCCGGCGGGGCCAGCACCTGCCGGCCTTTGGCGGAGGCAAAGGATAGGTGGATCTCATGGCCGGGAAACCGGCGGCCCATGGCTTCGGTGATCTTATCATAGGTGGACCGAGCCTGGGTGGAGGTCCCGTAACCGGCCAGGACGATGGGGGGCTGGCGCTTGTGCATCGGCTTTTTCCTACTAAAGGCGCCCGGTGCTGTCAAATGGCAAAAAGGGGTTTGGAAAGCATCTTGACTTGATAGGCAAAGGCCTCTATTAAACAACGTTTTGCAACCTTAAACCAGATGGAATCGATGGTGATATGAAGGCAAAAATAACATCTCTGATTTTGCAGGCGGCTGGCCGCGCAGTCGACAGCGGTGCCCTGGCCTCCGCGGATTTTCCCGAAATTGTCGTGGAGGAACCCAAGCATGAAGCCCACGGGGATTTTTCCACCAACATCGCCATGGTCATGGCCTCGGTTCAAAAGATGGCGCCGCGAAAGATCGCCCAAGCCGTCATCGATCATTTAAACGATCCCGAGAAAATCATTGAGCGGATGGAAATCGCAGGCCCCGGTTTTCTCAATATCTTTGTCAATACCGAAGCCTGGTACCCGGTGCTCACCGAAATCCATGCCGCCGAAAGCTCCTACGGCCGTTGCGAGATCGGCCGCGGGCAAAAGGTCCAGGTGGAGTTTGTCAGCGCCAACCCCACCGGGCCGCTTCACGTGGGTCATGGCCGGGGGGCGGCGGTGGGGGATGCGGTGGCCCGTATCATGTCTTTTTGCGGCTATGAGGTGCAAAAGGAATACTACATCAACGATTCCGGCCGCCAGATTGCCACCCTGGGCCGCAGCGTGTTTTTGCGTTACCGGCAGCATTTCGCTGAGACCGTCGATTTTCCGCAGGACTGCTACCAGGGAGATTACATCCGGGTCCTGGCCGAAGATCTTTCCAGCACCCGAGGACGAGCGTTGCTGGATGTCCCCGAGGATCAAGCCGTGGCCGTGTGCGCGCGCTATGCCGCAGACCGGATTTTGGAGGGCATTCGCTCGGATCTGGCCGACTTCGGCGTGTGCTTTGACAACTGGTTTTCCGAACAGAGCCTTTTTGATAACGGCCGGGTGGAAGCAGCCCTTTCCCGTTTCAGGCATCTGGGGGTGATCTACCCAAAAGACGGCGCCGAGTGGTTTCGCACCAGCGATTTCGGGGACGAAAAGGATCGGGTGGTGGTGCGAAACAATGGGCTGACGACCTATTTTGCATCGGATATCGCCTACCATCAGGAAAAATACGAACGTGGCTTTGACCGGGTCATCGACGTCTGGGGCGCGGATCATCACGGCTACATCCCCCGGATGCGTGCCTCCATCGAGGCTTCGGGGCGCCGGAAAGAACAGTTTGACGTGATTTTGG
>JBJKSK010000366.1:0-3591 GCA_046704125.1 Desulfobacterales bacterium
CCGGGGCGCCGCCTTTCTCGGTGGAAATGATCGTCAGCGATTGCCACTGTGCTTTCTCAGCCCATTTCCGGATGGTTTTCTCGTCGTGCTGGCCGCGCTTGTCCGGGTGGACCGTGTCGACTAGGTAGGATACGGCCGCCCGGGTAAAGGCCGTGTACCGGGAGCGCATCAGCTGTTCGGCGGTTTCGGCCGGCCTGGCGCCGGTTATCAAAGGCTCGCAGCATTGGGCAAAGGGCAATTGGGATCCGCAGGGACACTGATCCATAAAAGACTCCTTGTTGGACGGTTCGGCGGCAGGCTTTTTCCCGCCAGCTTCGATTGGGCGGCCACCTGGGCCCGGGTTTTTGCCTTAGGCGCGGGAAACAAACTTGGCGTTTTCCGTATTGACCTTGACCCGATCCTCCACGGTCAGGTACTCGGGAACCTGGATTTCAACGCCGGTGATCAGTCTGGCGGTCTTGGTCCGCCCCGTGGCCGTCGCGCCCTTGAGGGCCGGCGGCGTGTCGATGATCTGCATTTCCACCGTGTGGGGCAGTTCCACGCACATGATCTGGGCGTCTTTTAGAAGCGCCGTGATGCCTTCCAGACCGTCGGTGAGCCACATGACCTGATCTTCCAGGTCATCTTTTCCCAGGGTGTACTGGTTGAAGTTTTCACTGTCCATAAACGTGTACATGTCACCGTCTTGATACAGAAAACTCACCGGCCGCCGCTCCAGTTCCGCCTCTTCGATGGCGTCGTTTCCCCGGTAGGTCTGCTCGAATTTTTGGCGCGTGGGGATCTGGGCGTAGCGCACCTTGTACAGCGTGGCCGCCCCCCGGGCCGAGGGGGTCTTCACATCGATGTGCTTGACCATGTATAGCTGGTTTTCGATCTGGACGATTTTTCCGCGTTTCAAGTTGCAGGCCTTGGGCATAACCGGTCATTTCTCCGCTTGACTCGCTGGCCGGCCGGGCGAGTATAAGGTTTAAACCAAGCAGGTGGTCTTCAAAAAGGTGCCCAATATGAACCAGGTGCACCGGTTTGTCAAATAAATCCTGGCGCCGGGCCCGGAGGCGGTCAAAAGGTGATGGCCTCGGCGCGGGCGGCCAACGCCTGCAGCTCCAGATGCCAGCGGGGTCCGCCGGTTAATATCGCCAGTTGCTCGGCGATATGCAGGACCCGAAAGCCCAAACCGGGATGCCGCCCCAGCCCCTGCAGGCACGAGGGACAGTTGGTCAGCATCAGGTGCGGGCCCCGGGAACCGGCGGCTTGCGCCATGGCCCGGGCTTTTCGCCGCAGCAGGGCGCCGGCGATGTCGGGCCGGCTCAAGGCCAGCGTGCCGGCCTGACCGCAGCAATGCGCCACGGGCACCAGGCGGCAGACCCGGCTGTCGGAGAGCAGGGCGACGGCGCCGGCTTCCAGCGAGTCGTGGCACGGGCTGTGATAAAACCCGGGGGGCCCTGGGGCCGTCTTTAGCCCGTGGGTCAGGGCCCATCGGCTCACATCTTCGGTGGGACACCCGAAGATGTCGGACACGCCGATCTCGGTGAGGGCCTCCCGGCAGGTGCCGCAGGAAATCACGCAGGCGTCAAAGCGCAGGTGGCCAAACATCTCCCGGATCTGGGTAAAGAGGATCGTGTTTTGAAGGCGCTGGCGCCGGGCAAGGTCCCGGCTGGCGTTTACCCGGGCGGGAAACCCGCAGCACAGATGCGGCGGGGGCAGCACCACCTGCGCCCCGGATTTGAGCAAAATAAACACAGACGCCTGGCCGACCGTGGAAAACAGCCGCTCGGAGCCGCATCCGGGGAAATAGAAAACCGTTTTGCCAGACGGTGCCGGGGCTTCAATGGAAAGGCTTTGATTTGAAGAAGGGGCCGGAAGGTGTTTCCACAGGGTTTCGGCAGGCGGCCGGGGCAGGGGATGGGTCAGCAGGGCAAGGGCCGGCCTGCGGGTGCCTGAGTTGATAAGCGGGCCCACGGCTTTGGCGCCCGCAGCCTGGACGGTGCTGCCCCAGCGCAGCAGCGCCGTGCGAAATACCGCGTTAAAGGCCTCTCCCCGGTGCCCGAGATAGGCCAGCGACAGGCGGGCGGGTAAGGAAGTGTGCTTGTAGCGCCGCCTTGCCAGGATTTCCCGCTCCAGAATCGATACCGCACCCGTGTCGATGGCCACCGGACACGGCGCCTGGCACTTGTGGCAGATGGTGCAGTGATCGGCGATGGTCTCCAGATGCCGCAGCGGAAAAAGCCGCGTGGAGCCGAAACGCTGGGTTTCGTAAAGCAGGGCTTCGATGAGCGCGGCGATGGCCAGGTTCTTGTTTCTGGGGTGGAAAAACAGGTTTTGCTCGGGGAAAAAGACGCAGCAGTCGGCCTTGCATTTCCCGCACCGGATACACTTGGCAATCAGCGCCGTCAGGGCTTCCAGGGAACCGTGGCGCAGGATGCGGGCCTCGATGCCCAAAAGGTTGAACGACGGGGTGAAGATGGCATCGGGCACCGAGGGGTCCGAGAGTTTTCCCGGATTCATCACGCCCCGGGGATCGACGCGTTTCCGGTACCGGGCAAGGTCCTCGATCTGCTCGGGGGCCAGGTGCTTGAACTTGGTAAACCCGATGCCGTGTTCGCCGCTGACCACACCTCCCAGCTCGACGGCCTTGGCCATGATCAGATCGGCGGTCTCAGCCGCCCGGATCATCATCTCCCGGTCGTTTGGAAACACCGGGATGTTGACATGCACGTTGCCGTCGCCGGCATGCATGTGGGTGGCGATCACGATGAGCCTGGAGCGCACCTCGGTATGGATCCGGTCGATCTGCTCATGCAATCCTTTAAAGCCCCGGAACAGCTCCTGCAGATATTCGATGAGGTCTTTGAGATGGGTCTGTTCCTTGAGGTGGTTTTTCCCGGATAGGGTGATCTGCTCCAGGGTTTGCAGCAGCTTTTTTTTGGCCGCCGGGCCTTTGGCCAGAAGCCAGGAGGCGTCTTTTCCCGGATGGGACGATTCCAGATACGAGCCCACCTGCCAGACCAGGGTTTTCTGGTTGTAGCGGTCTTCCTCGACATTGACGCGATCCACGAAACCGGCGAATTCGGCCAGCGCGTCGATGGGAAGCACGATGTCCTCGTTTAGCTTGAAGGCGTTGGTGCGCGCGGCGATGGCGCCCAGCCGCCGGCGGTCTTTCCAGAACTGCCGGGCTTTTTCCGGATCATCGGCGACAAAGACATGGGAATTGGGATAACCGGATAAAAGCAGCTGCAAGGATCGGGTCCCCCGGTCCAGCTGGACCGGCTCGTGTGCCACCATGTCCACGAGCAGCACCGCTTTGGGGGTCCCGGATCTCGGGGCCTTGACCTGGTAGTCGATGGCCAGCACGTATTCTTCGTCGAAGTGCTCCAGGGCCTTTAAGGTCTCCCGGCCGCTGTGGACAAACGCCGCGCACAGGGCCTGGATGACCCGGCCGGCCTCTTCCATGTCGTCGCCGAAAAACTCGATGCAAAAGCTTCTCTGGCAGGCATACTCGGGATAAAGGATGAATTCGGCCTCGGTGATGATGCCGTCCGTGCCTTCTTTCTGAACACCGGGCAGCCCGTTTAGGGCCTTGTTGGTGATGTC
>JBJKSK010000367.1:0-4880 GCA_046704125.1 Desulfobacterales bacterium
TATTTTAATTATTTCGTCGCCTGGTCTATTCTCGAATAGACTCCTATATAGTTCTATCTTAGGTTCAGGATTTTTGATTGAATTCATTTTTAGTTACTCTAACGATAAAACAGAGATGATACATGGAAAATTTTCCATTTATTCCCCTTATAAAACGGATAATTTCCCATGTAAATGAGGTCAAGTCGACTTTTGATCTTTATTGAGTATTGCGATCAATTTTTCCAATTCATGAACCAGCCTACGGTCTTTTTCTACCGTGTCCTCATTTGCCAGATAGAAAGTCGACTTGATCCCTTTTTCGTTGCGTTTGCCGGCTGACGGAAGCGGAGCTGGAGCCGTCCTGTTGTGCAGCGCTTGGTTCGCTGGTCCTGATGCCTGAAGATTGATACGTCAGGAATAGCGGTGCGACCGGTTTTTCGACCCGAACGCTGGCTCAATGCGCGGCCGCTAAAACTGCGTCGGCCTCTTCGTCGCTCATCGGCGGACCGACCGGAGTTAGGTCATGGGAGGCCGCCACTCGTGCAAGCTCGTCCTTTGACGGGAAAACCGGCTGTGTCGGCACAGCGTGCGACGCGGCTGGCAGCCCCAACTCTCGGATCAAGTCCCGGAAGCTGGCGTTGTCATGAACGAGCAGGATGTGCGCCTCACGAGAACCGACGACACGGAAAGTGTGCGGCACTCCACGCGGCATCGACACCCAGTGCCCGGCTCCTACGACCATCACATCGTCGCCGCAGTGCACCACCATCTTGCCGTCGAGGATATACCAGGTGTCGTCAAGGGAGTGGTGGACGTGAAACGGCGGCGAGGAGCCCACCGGCAAGGTCATCTCCATCACGACCGTCTTCATGCCAGGGGCGCAACGGTGCTCGACAACGAGGAGATCAAGAAACCACCAAGCCTGGGCTTGTTCGTTCAGAGGACTGTCAATGACTGCTGCGTTCATGTTAAGGCCTCCTCTCCTGATTCAAGGGGTAAGTCCGGCTAAAATTAGCCTTGAATGCTTATTATTGGGTTCCAAACCGGTCATTCATACGTATTTCTTCCAGCGAACGCTTGTCTATCAGCCGCGAGCGATAACGAGTTGACTGCATAGGAGGGGTAGGCCGCTTCAATCTGAAACCTTCAGCAAGTCCTCACGAAGTTTAAGGTACTCTTGGCCTTCGCTAGTAATGTAGACATATTGTTTGAGATCGAACTCATCCCCGCTGCCATCGTGCTCTCTGATAGATTCGATCCCATATCCAGGTTGTGGCTGAACATAACGAAGTGCATCGAGTCGCCTTAACTCATGATACATGTCCCAACAAAAGCGAACACGAAACGATCCATCCATGGCCAGTCCTTTTAGTTTTTCACATTCAAAATCAGTAACACTGCCTTTGATAAGCATTTGAAGTACTCGAACACGAGATTCTACTTGCCCAAATGCTTGCTCCATTGTTAGCTCTTGGCCAAAAATCTTGACGCTAAACTTGCGCGATTTGGCTGACTCGATGATGGCTTCAACAGCCGGTCGGAACAAATATAGAATTACGATAGCGATAAATGGCCAGAGAAGTGCAGCCACACCTTCAAGAAGTTTCGTTACCTCAGCCATCTTTTGTCCCTCCGCCTATCAGAGGTGATAAATGGAAAATTCAACAAAATTCAGACCCGATCCAAACCTCAAGCTCATGGACCAGGTTCGCCAAGTGTTGGGATACCATCATTACGCCTATAATATGGGAAAGACCTGCTGCGAATTGATTTTCGCGATTCATCAAACGCTCTGAAGCAAAAACCCACCCCAACGGAAAACGGAAATTGATCCTTGAAATGGTGCGGGCTTGAAAACGATCGGGACCACCGGTGATCATGACGAAAAGCAAGGCCAAACGAGTTTCAAGTCACCTGACGGACAATCACCTGCTCATGGTCAAAATGCGCTATGGCTCAGGGTTTCGCTTGTTGGCGTGCGTCCGTTTACGAGTTCGCAATCTCGATTTCGAATCGGGATCGGTTATATATCCAGACCCGCCTCTTTTTCCCAAAAAAATTATTGCTAATATTTGTTGAAAAATCAAGATGTTTTTCCCAATCAAGAGGGGCGGCCGCTCCCGCTGGAAAGTGGAAAAGTCGATACCATTTCACCTACCGGTGCGTCCGGCAGGTAGGGGGGTGGCAGGGGGCCCGTCGAATATAATTGACAAGTGGCGATCGCCGGTTTACAGCCCGCGCATGAGAAAACGCTTTCGGCATCGCGGCGTTGAGCGCCTTGCCCTTTTCAGGGGCATCCTTTCCATCACATTCAGACCAGAGGAAGACAAGCATGCAGGATCGAATGCCAACACTTACCAAAGAAACGTTTCAGGCCATCCACAACGCCACCATGCAGGTGTTGTCCAAAACAGGGGTCGCGTTCCACGACGACGATGCTCTGGCGCTTTTCAAACACCATGGGTTTCGCGTCGAGGGCAAGACCGTGCGCTTTGACGAAAACCAGGTGCAAAACGCCCTGGCCCAGGCGCCGTCGCGATTCAAGGTCACGGCGCGCGATCCACAAAAAAGCGTTTGGATCGGCGAAAACGATTGGGTATTCGTACCCACCAGCGGGGCCCCGTTTATGATCGACCCGGACGGGATCAGGCGTCCGGGGCGGGTTCAGGACTATGCCACCATCTGCAAACTGGTTCAGACCTCGGCGCACATCGACATGAATGGCTATAAACATATAGAGCCGCAGGATGTACCTGCCGAAACCGCCTACCTGGACATGCTGCTGTCCAACATGGTGCTTTGCGATAAACCCTTCATGGGCAGCGCCGATTCGCGGCAGGCAGCCCGGGACAGCCTGGAGATGGCCGGCATGCTTTTCGGCGGCAAGGCGTCGTTAAAGGGAAAACCCGTGATGGTGGGCCTGATCAATTCCCTCTCGCCGCTACAGTACCCATCGGAGATGGCTGGCGCCATCCTTGAGTTGGCCGCTTACCGGCAGCCCGTGATGATAACCAACATGATCATGGGCGGGTCCTCGGGGCCGGTGACCCTGCCGGCGCTGTTGATGCAGATGAATGCGGAAGTCCTGGCCGGTGTGGTTCTGACCCAGATTGCAGGCCCCGGAACACCGGTGATCTATGGCACCACCTCCTGCCCGGTGAATCTGCGCACCGGTGCGGCCATGGTGGGGGCGCCGGAAACCGCCGTCATATCGTCCATGGCAGCCCAACTAGCCAGATTCTACAAGCTTCCCTGCCGCACCGGCGGCTCCCTGACAGACGCCGGCGTGCCGGACGCCCAGGCGATGGCCGAAGGGGCGCTGATACTGAGCACAGCCGTGCGAAGCGGCGCCCATTTCATTATTCACGCCTGCGGAATGATCGGCGGCTATATCGGCAACTCGCTGGAAAAATGGCTCGTCGATGAAGAGCTGTGCGGCATGGTGCGCCGGATGATGACGCCCCTGGCATTCGATGCATCCAGCCTGGATCCAGGGATCATTGACCGGGTCGGCATCGGCGGCAACTATCTGCTGCAGCCCGAAACCTTGAAAAAGTGCCGCAGCGCCTTTTTCAACCATGCCTTGTTTGGCCAAAAACCCAGCGCCGACCCTTCGGCAAAGGCCAACGCCACGGTGATCCGGGCCGCATCGGAGCTGCTGGCGCAACGGTTGGAAAACTATACCAAACCCGACATCGACCCGCAGTTAGAGGTTGATCTGGGCCGGTTTGTCGTTTATCGTAAGACCGGAAGGCGGACGAGCGCCAGTTTGGTAGCTGCATGACGGCGCCCATCATGGGAAGGGCAGGGAAAACCTCCCAAAATCGGCTGGCATCATAGTGTTATGGCCGGCTGGTTTTTCACGAAGATGACCCTGGATCATGGGAATCTGTGTTGAACTGTGATGTCTGAATCGTTGGGTCTACGGAACCAGGGGGCCTTGCCATGGGAAAGCTTGCAGCAGGCATCACCTTGACCGGATAAAAAGGAGCATGCGATGAGTACAGCAATTGAAAGAATGCTGTCACGGAGAAGTATCCGGAAATATAAATCGGATATGGTTCCTGATGAAATGCTGAATGAGATTGCCAAGGCCGGGACATTCGCGCCTACGGGTATGGGCAAACAGTCGCCCATAATCATTGTTGTAAAGGACAAGAAAACCAGAGACAGACTGTCTGAACTCAACGCTAAGGTTTTAGGGGTCGATACAGACCCGTTTTACGGTGCGCCCGTTGCCATGGTCGTTCTGGCAGACAGAGGCATGCCGACCTACTTGTATGACGGCAGCCTGGTGATGGCTAACCTGCTTCTGGCCACCCATGATTTGGGCCTTGGAAGCTGCTGGATACACCGCGCAAAAGAAGTATTCGACAGTCCGGAAGGCAAGGCGCTGTTAAAGGCCTGGGGTGTTGAAGGGGACTACGAGGGCATAGGCCATTGTATTGTGGGATATGTTGATGGGAGAGTAGCCGAAGCGGCTCCCCGGAAAAGCAATTATGTCTACAGTATTTAAAATGATGCTCCGATCCTCACCACTTAAATTAAAATAAGAGCAGCAAGTTAAGACTTGTCTCGGCTTGCTGCTTTTCCCCGAAGACCCCCTTCTCTTATCGATTTTCAAAATGGTGTATCAGGAGTTCGAGGAGCGCTTGGGCCGGGCAAAATCACCCAGGGGGGCTAAAACGGAGTTGATCGAAAAGGCCATTTAGAAATTTTCTGCGGAATTTTCGCTGGGTGATTCAGAAAGAACCTGTTCAAGCGACAGTCGGGATATGATTCACTGGGTCCGGCAGAATCTGCAGACCCAGGGTGAGATCGTATGTCTGGGGCGGGGTCCCGGTGCCCTGTGGCACAAACGGGAAAAGAGGTAATACCTTTAAAAGAGGGTAATAAAG
>JBJKSK010000368.1:0-11443 GCA_046704125.1 Desulfobacterales bacterium
AGCCCACCTGGGCATCCATGGGCGTGGTGGCGGAAAACTGCCCGCCGGTCATGCCATAGTTGAAATTGTTCAAAATCAACAGGGTCAGGTTCACGTTTCGCCGGCAGGCCTCGACAAAATGTGCCCCTCCGATGCCGAGTCCTCCATCTCCCATGGTGACTACCACGTGCAGTTCGGGGCGGGCCAGCTTGATTCCCTGGGCATAAGTCAACGCCCGGCCGTGAAGCCCGTGAAGGGCGTGGGTGTTGAAAAAGGTGTCAAACAGGCCCGAACACCCGATGTCACTGACAATGACCACATCGTTTCCCGAAAGACCCATGTTCTGAAACGTCTTGTCCAGTTCCCGGGTAACCCGTTCGTGGGAGCATCCGGGGCAAAACACCAGCGGACGGCTGCCGTTGAGAAAACTATTCATGGCCAATCACCTCCTCGATCTGTTCCGGTGTGATGAGTTTCCCGTTCATCTGGCCGAAAAAGTCCACCCGGTGTCCGCAGAGCACGCGCTGAATTTCCCGGACATACTGGCCCATGTTCATCTCCACGACTACAATACGGGCATAAGGGGCCGATGCCGCCTGAATAAAGGTTTCTGGAATCGGCCACAGGGTCTTTAGCACCAGCACAGATATTGGTTTTTTGGCCGCCTTGAGTCTGGTTGCAGCACATCGGGCCGCCCGGGAAGTCACCCCGTAGGTGATCAGCAGGGTGCCGGCGCCGGGCTCATGGGCGACATCATAATGGGTGAAGGCCTCGACAGCCCCCTGGATTTTTTTCATCAACCGCTTCTGATTATCGGCGATCGCTTTGGGGTCTGTGGTGATGTAGCCGTCGACTCCATGGGTGGAAGAGGTCTGGCGCACCAGCACCCGGTGACCGAGCGGAAGAAAGGCCGGTACCGTCTCGGTGCCGGTGGTGCTAAAAGGAAGAAAAGGGGCTCCAAGAGCCGCTTCTTTCCGGTCAACGATTTCCGGCCGGATCAACGCATCCATGTCCACGCTTTCCCGGGTCATGGCAATTTCCTTGTTGGAGGCGATAAACACCGGGCATCGATAGGTTTCTGCCAGGTTAAAGGCGTGCATGGTCAACGTGAAGCAGTCGCTCACATCGGTGGGGGCCAAAACAATGACCGGCAGGCCGCCGCTGCTTCCCCACTGGAGAAACTCAATATCGCCATCGGCGCCCCGCGTGGCCGATCCTGTTGATGGGCCCAGGCGCTGGACATCGACGATGACCATGGGGATCTCCGAGCCAATGGCAAAAGAGATCTGCTCGCTGTACAGGCTGATGCCGGGGCCGGAGGTGGCCGTAAGCACCTTTTGTCCGGCCATGGACGCCCCGATGCAATATCCCATGGAGGCGATCTCGTCTTCTCCCTGGATGCAGATCCCGCCGGCGGGAGGCAGGATCTTTAACATGGTATTGTAGACGGTGGTGGCCGGCGTGATGGGATAACCGGCAAAAAACCGGCATCCGGCCGCCAGTGCCCCCCAGGCAACGGCTTCATTGCCTTCCATAAACACGTGTCGCATGAATGTCCTCCCGGATCAAATTGGCATAATTTTAATAAAGAATAATACTGTTCGGCTATCGGCGAACAGCCTAAAGACCGCTATATTTTACTTCCAATCGACCAGCGGCGAGTCTCTCTGAGCCAGCATCTGTTGCAGCCCATCGAGGACGTGATGCTTTACGTGGTCAATGTGCTCGGACAACAGCTGCCGGGCACCGTTCAGATCCCCGGCGGAAATGGCCTCCAGAATCCGGCGATGATCCTGGACGGCCATTTCCATGGAGGTGATAAACAGATAACTGGTGCGATATTTCAGATAGAGGATGTCAAAGAGGTCCCGCAGGACTTTCTGCTGCACCCCGCAGCCCGAAAGAGAGGCCAGCACCAGATGAAACTCCATGTCCCGAAGCAGCCGTTCGTTGAGCCTCTGGTGGCCGGCGCTGTGCGCGTGGGCATCCAAAGCCGCTTGCAATCTGGCCATCCCGGTTGCGTCCAGGCGATCCAGCGTGGCGGCCAGAAGCGAGGTCTCGATGAGAATGCGCAGGTCATAGCTTTCCTCGACCTCGGTGATGTCTATGGGTGCGGCATGATAACCACGGTTGGGTTCATGGCGCACCAGCCCCTGGAATTCGAGAAACTTCAAGGCCTGGATTACCGGAGTGGCGCTCATATCCAAGCGCTTGGCCAAATCGTTGTAGGCTATCTTTTGGCCCGGAACGATCTGGTTTTTAAACAGCATCTGCCGGATACCCTGGTAAGCCCGGTGGGTGTGATCGTTCTTGTCCGGATCGGTTTTGGTCTGGGTGACCAATGAATGCTCCATGTCTAATCAGATATCTAATCAAATTTGTGATTAGATATATCGAACCCCATATCCTGTCAAGCCGTAAAATCGAAACTAAACGGTGGATCACCCGAAAGGAGGTAGCTTTTGCGAGTCAGACCTTCTTGAGGTGCCTGACCTGGAGCAAAAGCTGGCGGGCCAGGCGCACCGTGGCCTGATCAATCATGCGCCCGTCCACGGCCACGGCGCCCCGGCCGGTTTTCTCGCCGGAGTCGAAGGCGTCCAGGATTTTTTCCGCGCGGGCAATGTCTTCCAGGCTCGGGGAAAAGACCTCGTTGATAATGCTGATTTGATCCGGATGGATGGCCCACTTACCGTCGTAGCCCAGCGCGCAGGCGGCGGCCGCCGCTCGCCGCAGGCCATTGGGGTCTTTGAAGTTGCCGTAGGGGGCATCGATGGCCTGCACCCCGGCGGCCTTGGCCGCCATGACCAGCCGGCTCATGGGAAAATGCCAGCGATGGCCCGGGTAGATGGCCTCTTCGTTTTCCCCGTGGCCCGACACGGATACGAGCTTGGCGCCGATGGAAGCCGAGTAGTCGGCGATGCCGAACACCAGGGTGCACACCCGGCAGCTGGCCCTGGCAATGGCGGTAATATCTTCCATGCCGGCGGCGGTTTCAATGCAGACCTCGATTTTCACCGGTTCGACAATGCCCAAGTTCAGCTCGATGCCGTCGAGCATCCGGCTGACAAAATGCAGATCTCCGGGATGGTTCACCTTGGGAATGACCACGGTACGAATCCGGTTTCCCACCGCTTCGGTCACTTCCAGCAGATCCCGGTAGCCAAATGGGGTATCCAGGGAATTGATACGAACCGCCAGGGCACGCTCTTCCCACGGCAGGGACTCGACGGACCCGATCACCTGCTGGCGGGCGGCGCGTTTCTGGTCCACCGGAACACTGTCTTCCAGATCCAGCAACACCACATCGGCGGCACTGGCGCAGGCTTTTTCGTGCATCCGCGGCATGTGTCCGGGCACCGAGAGAATCGAGCGTCTGGTCATCATAGACTCCTCCGAAAGGTTGCCGGGCGGAACACCGGCGCCATCAGGGCCCGGGGGGCCACATTCCCTTTTCTTCCAGCAGGCTCTTTAGCGTTTTTAATGCCGCGTTTGCCGCCGGGACGCCGCCATAAACCATGGTCTGAAAGATCACCTCGGCCAGTTCGCCGGGTCGGCACCCCACGTTGAGCGCCGCCTGCAGGTGAAGGCGCAACTCGTCGGTACGGCCCAGAACCGTCAGCGCCGCCACGGTCACGAGTTGCCGGGTCGGGTGGGAAATTCGCTGGCGGGCATACATCTGGCCGGTAATAAACAGGGACAGGTCGCGGGCAAGCCCCGGATCAAAAGCTTTCCATAGTTCATAGGGCTTTTCATCGGCGACGTCTTTAAAGTAAAGCGCCGCAGTTTCACGGGTTTTTTGGATAATGTCCTGGTCTGCCATCGGTTTATGCTCCCTGCGCCTGTCAAGGCTCATGCTGGATTTCAGTGCCCGCCATGGCCCGGCAAAAAAACGACAGCACCCGGGCTCCGGCAAGGGGAAAATATTACTTAACCATGGTCGTAGACCCGTCGTCAAGCACCATGCGCCAAGACCGCTCTCAGATGGGCATACGGGCGGGTCAACTGCCCGCGATAGACGACGACGGCCTTTTTCACCTCAGGGCTCAAGCCGGAGGATTCCAAAGGCTTGTCGTAGTCGGCGGCCACGATACTGGCCGCATGGGCCTTGAGCTGCCCGCTGAAAAACGTCGAGGCGTCATAGGGCAGTTCGCAGGGCAGATTGTCCACGGCCAGCAAAACGAGGCCCTCACCGGTGTGACCGTCGGTGGAGCTGCGCTTGCGCGGGTCGCACAAGTAGGCCGGCATGGAACTGTCCGTTGAGCGCACATTGCACTCCACCGAACCATGGGTGTCGCAGGTGATGTCGGCGATGCCGCAAAGTTTCGGGGTACCGGAGGCATATAACTGCTCGAGGTTTTCCCAAGTGACAAAGCGCGGGAAGCGCGGCTCCCAGTAGACCGCATTGACCAAAATCGTGATCCGGGAAAGATACTGGGAAAACACACTCTCATAGCCTTCGGGATGATTGAAATAGTCCTGCAAATCAAAATCAGCCCCGTCTTTTCGCCGCACCAAATCCTCTTCCTTGAACACGCAGACATAAATGGTATTCGGATCACTTGCCGTTTCCTGCGTCAACCGCGCAAGCTGCCCGGGGGCCACCTTGCGGTGAGGCAGGCACTCCAGAATCTGCTGGACGCCTCCGGCCACGTTGCCGTATCCCAGAATCCCGATGATCAAGGGGTTGAGGCCCGCGGGAAGTGCCGCGGTCCGGATGCTGTCGCCGATGGTTCGCAGATGGGCCTTGGCCGCATCGACCGAATCGTATTGGTGGGCCCGGCGAACCTGGACAAAAGGGGTCTCAAGCCCATGGTATTGCCAATACTCGCCCATCAACGACAGGATATCGATGGCGCCGGCATCCCCGGCGTAGCGCCCGAAATACACGAGGCGCCGGTTGTCGGCATCAGTAATCTTTTCATAATCGATCAGGGTGGAACCGGATGCCATGATTCTTTTAAGCAGAGGCATGCCGCTTTTCTGCCCTTTAATGGTATGGGAAAAGATCACGTAGACCTTGTCGTCAAGGATCTTTTCCTCGGGAATTTCCTTGACCCCAAAAATCACCTTGGCCGGAGCCATGTCCGAACACAGCTTGGCACCGGCGGACTGATAATCCGAGGACTTGAAATATCGCTTTTCCGACGCCTGGATAAAGGCGCCGGCTCCGGTCTGTGCGAGGATATCGGCCAGATCCCCGGGAACGATGGGGGCCCGGCGCTCCCAAATGTTTTTGTCCTCGGCACGAACCATAAATGTTTTCATCGGCCACACTCCCTTAAATATAGGCTATAGACTAATCGAGAACTTCGGCCACCGTCTCCTTGAAGGCAATGTTCTGGGCTTCGAGTTCGGCAAGCACCAACTCGTAAATCTGAGCCGATACTGGAATTTGAACGCCATGAAGATCAAATTTTTCTTGGGCCATCAAATAGGCGGCAATGCCTACCGGCAGCCCCACGGTGCGAGACATGGAGGTATCGCCGTTTGGAATGCCGGTATCGATTAGCGTGGATTCAATTCTCTCTTTTTTCCCCGTCGGGTATTGGACCACAAACTCGTGGTGCTGGAGCAGCAGATCCATCTCGCCTGGTGCATAGACAAGTCTGTTTTTCAACACATAAGCAAACATGCCAAACACCGACTCGACGCCAAGGGGCAGCTTGCGGTCGCTGAACATCCCCAGCCACTCGAGTTTTTTGAGCGTCAACGCATGTCTGGGAATCTCCAGATAATCGGCCACGGCACCACGGATATCGGTGCTGTGGCTGTTGATGAGGTTAGCCAGGACTTGCCGGGGCGAAACCTCGTCGAAATCAAATTTCATCTGCCGGTTGAGCAGCCCCAGTTTCTTGAAATTTTGCCAGGTTTCACAGTACCCGATGTTTCTCAGGGTACCGCGGTAGATGCCGCTCGCCGATTCGATGCCGTAAAGCTTGAGATACGGCAGGGCATCGCGGTTGACATAGGCCTCGAAGACTCCGGCGCCGGGAATGTCTTTTAGCCAGTAGTGCTCGAAGAGCTTGTAGCCGGAAATTTCCACGATTTGACCATCCTTGAGATAACGCCCGTCATTGGTGGCCGCTAGCATGGCGCCCTCGGGACTCCAGGAAAATTTGTAGCCCAGCGGATTGTTGTTGCTCTCAAGCGCCGGCAATCCCCCGCAGTAGGAATAGAAGCTGACCACTTCACCGCCGGCGGCCTTGACGCGATCGATGATCTTCATGGCCGCCATATGATCGATACCAGGGTCGACTCCGGCCTCGTTTAAAAACAGCAGGCCCTTCTCACGGGCCTCGCCGTCCATGGCCTGCATCTCGGCTTTCACGTAAGAGGCCGTCACCAAATGGCTTTGCCGCTCCAGGCACAACCGTGCGATCATCGGATGCAGGCTCCAGGGCAACAGGCTGATGACAATATCAGCATCGGCCACCTGGGCGGACAAGGCCTCGTGATGGCGCACATCCAGATTCAGGGCCTGGCCGTTGGGGTGTGCGCCGATGATCTGCCTGGCCTTTTGTTCACAGCAGTCGGCCAGCTTCACCCGGACATCGGGCTGCTGGAGCAGGTATTGCACCGTGGGCCGCGCCACGAACCCGGCTCCCAGAATCAAAATCGTTTTCATAAATTCTCCTTATACGTATATCTCAATCTTAAGTGTTGTCACATGTATGACAACACTTAACATCAAGCTAACCGTCTGTCAATACGATGTATCTATCCGCCATTGAATTTTTTCGGTTTGGCGCAACGCTCTCATAGACGTCCTATCGAAGCGCTTCCCGAAAAACCTGATTTGTCTTGAAAATGCGATTAGAATATGAGAAAGACCCGCAGAAGGTGCATGAAAACTTTTGAACGGAGGAAGGTTATGCGATCACTCAATCCGGAGCAGGCCCTGTCGAAGGCACGCAGGGAGTTTGGCGAACATGGCGGTGTGGCACCGTCTATTGAACGATCTGCCACCTTTACCGTCATGGAATCGAAAACCATACCGGAAATTTTCAGCGGATCGAAAACCCCTGAAAAAGGAGGGTGTTTTTTATACAGCCGGCACTTTAACCCCACTGTCGATGTGTTGTCTCGTTATTTGGCCGCCATGGAGGGAGCCGAGGCGGCAATCTGCACGGCCAGTGGAATGTCTGCCATTTCATGCGCCATTTTGCAGATCTGTAAAAGCGGTGACCACATCGTGTCTAGCGAGGCCGTATACGGTGGAACCCATGCGCTTTTGGAATCGCTGCTGCCACAAATGAACATCACCACCACCTTTGTCGACATCACCGATTTGGCAGCCGTAAGGGCCGCCATTGCTCCAAATACCAGGGTGATCTATACGGAAACCATGGGCAACCCCACACTGAAAATTGCCGATATCCCAACCCTTTCCGCCGAGGCCCGCCCTCGTGGAATCAAATTGGTCGTAGACAACACGTTTTCACCCTTAATCTTTTCGCCGCACGCGCTGGGAGCCGATGTGGTGGTCTACTCTCTGACCAAGTTCATCAATGGCGCCGGTGACCTGATTGCCGGTGCCATTTGCGCTGATCAAAAATTCATTCTGGAACTGATGGATTTGCATACCGGACGCGTGATGCTGCTGGGCCCCACGATGGATCCCCGCGTCGCTTTTGACGTGGTTCAGCGCATTCCCCACTTGCCAATTCGGATGCGCGAACACAGCAAAAGGGCGTCCGCCATGGCCCAACTGCTTCAGGAGTTGGGCATGCAGGTGATTTATCCGGGGCTGCCGGAGCATCCCCAACACGCATTGGCCAAGATCCTGTACAATAAAGACTACGGTTTTGGCGGAATGCTGGCCTTGGATTGCGGCAGCCGGGAAAAGGCAGAAACCTTGATGGACGTGTTACAAAACGAAGAGATGTTTGGTCTGATCGCCGTTTCTTTGGGATATTTCGATACCCTGCTCAGTTGTTCCGGGTCCTCGACCTCGTCTGAAATTGACGCCTCGGATCAATTGAAAATGGGACTATCCCCTGGTCTGCTGCGTATCGGACTGGGATATACGGGCAGCCTCGATGACCGTTTGGAACAGATGAAAAGGGCCATTCAAAAGGTAAAGCCGGCAGGATACAAAGGATAAGTCGTGACCGAGGATTCGGTTTTGCATTGAAACCTTATCTCACCGGTGTCTGCTTCATTAAACCGCCCATACCGATTTACCCTGCCTGCGCCAAGAGGCGAGACGCTTGAGGTGCCCGCCGGCTCCACGGCCCCGTCCGGGGCGATGAAACTTAAACCGCCTGCAGCCCCGCCTCCGAAATCCTTCCAAAATATCCTGTGCATCCCGATCTCAATTAAAACCCGCAACCCATCGGCTTTGTTCTTTTAAGCCGTGTGTCGCCTTCTGCCAAAGCGTTGGCAAGTTTCACGAGTCCACTCTCGGGGCATACGGCAGTGCGGTCAGCCCGCGATGAGCGTTCCGGTGCTGGAGGTGCCATAGCCTGGAAGGGACCGGAGTTCTTCGCGCAGTTTGCGGCTTTGCAGCAGGTCCAGAATCACCTGTATGGCCGGGTGATCCAAGAGATCCTTGGGAACGACCAGATCGCAGCGAACCGTCTCGATGGGAACGAAATCGAGCCCCTGGCTAGTGGCGATAGCCCGAAGCCCGAGGGCCGCATCTGCAAATCCGTAGGCTACCGTGTGGGCCCCCTCCAAGTGGCTGGTGACTTCCCGATCATAACCGGTGACCGACGTTTCGGGAATTCCGCATCGACGCAAACCATCGTCTAAAAGCGTTCTTAGCGCCGCGCCCGGCTCGCGATTGACCAGCCGCACCGGATAATTGGCAAGATCTTTCACATCGCGGATGCCGTGAGGGTTTCCCGGAGCGACCATCAGCCCTTCTTCCATGTGGGAAAACGAGACGATCGTAAACTTTGCATCCCCGAGAAGACGTTTGGCCAGCTCGATATTGGCCTCCCCGGCCGCCGTGTTGTGCAAGTGGGTTCCGGCCATGTGAGCGTGTCCGGCGGCAAGGGCCGAAAGCGCCCGGTGGCTTGACGCAAACCGCCAGTGGATCTGGATCTCCGGTGCTTTTTGGGACACATGGGCGCTCAGGATGGAAAAGGCCGGATCACATCCCAGCAACATGACCGAATTGTCAAGCCGTTGACCGGAACAGAGCAAGTCCACCGACTCGCCGTCTGCCCGCATCAGACCGTCAGCAGACCGGAACCCGTCGTTTAGGGCACGGCTGCCGGACAAGGGATAGCCCACCAGGTGGTTTCGCACCCGTGCCAGCAAAACCCTCGGATTTTGCCGCTCCACCGGTTCGGCCAGGGTCAGGGGAAGCGTTTCCGCACCGCCGGCTTCTTCAAACAGCGCTTCCACGGTGCAGCCCAGCAGTTTCGCCAACCGCAGCGCCAAGACGGTATTTGGTACGTACTTTCCGGATTCGATATCGTAGATGGCCTGTCGCTTGACGCCTACCAGATCGGCCAGTTGACTCTGGGAATAGCCTTTGGCCTGGCGCAAAGGCTTCAAACGGCAAACCACGGTTTCGTAGCGTGTCTTCATGGCATCTTTCGGCTTTCATCGGCGCCACGGATGACCCTGGCTGCCCTAAAAACAGCTGTTTAAAAAATTAACTTGACGTCTACAAACTGTTTATGTAGTTTTTAAAATCTTTTTTGCCCTATTTAAAATGCATATTAACAAGGAGCCCGGAAACAAATCAATTGAAAAATTCAAGGTGTCACCGGCCAAACGAACGGTCAAAGGCTTCACACGCCGGTGGCATTGCCAATGCCCCTAAAACCACGACGCACATTTCCGGAGGTGAACCGTTGCACAGAAAATGGACGTTGCGCTGCTTTATCACCATGACCACGTGTCTCATGATAGCCACCATGAGCGGGCCGGCACGATCCGCCGGACCGGTGACGGTATTTGCGGCGGCATCCACCACCAATGCCGTCACAGACATCGCCAACTTGTTTGCCCGGCAAAAGAAAGGCCGGATCGTATCTTCCTTTGCCTCCTCCTCGACGCTTGCCAAGCAGATCGAATACGGGGCACCGGCCAATATTTTCATTTCCGCCGATCCCCAATGGATGAATTACCTGCAGAAACGCAAGATGATTGATGCCGCCACCCGGTTCAACCTTCTCGGAAACCACATCGTCCTGATCGCACCGGCAGGAAAACGCCGGCACGTGGTCATCTCCCGGGGCTTTGCCCTTGCCGCCATGCTGAAAGGCGGTGATCTGGCCATGGGCAATCCGGCTCATGTGCCGGCCGGTATCTACGGAAAGCAGGCACTGGAAAATCTAGACATATGGCCAAGCGTCCGCAAACAGGTGGCCCGGGCCGAAAATGTCCGGGCGGCCCTGGCCCTGGTGGAGCGGGCGGAAGCGCCCCTGGGGGTCGTGTACGCCACTGACGCGGCCATCACCAAAAAGGTTCAGGTCGTGGGGGTTTTCCCCGAAGACAGCCACCCGCCCATCGTTTATCCCGCAGCCCTGGTGACCGGCAACGAAACCCCGGCGGCCAGGCGCTTTCTCACCTTTCTCAAGTCCCCGGCCGCCGAGGCGGTGTTTAAAAAATACGGGTTCACCGTGCTGAAATGACTTTTTTTCGACTCAGCCCCGTCGAGATCGATGCCCTGAGGCTAAGCCTCTGGGTTTCGGGCTGGGCCGTGCTGGGAAGCCTTCCGTTTGGCATCCTCATGGCCTGGGTCCTGGCGCGGACAAAATTTTCCGGAAAAACCCTTGTGGACGGCCTCATCCACCTGCCGCTGGTGCTGCCGCCGGTTGCCATCGGCTATTTATTGCTGGTCGCCATGGGCCGACGGGGATTCATCGGCGCGTTTCTCTACCGGGTTTTTGGCATCACCTTTGCCTTTAACTGGAAAGGGGCCGCACTGGCCGCCGCCGTCATGGCCTTTCCCCTGCTAGTGCGCGCCGTGCGGCTTTCGCTTGAGTCCGTGGACCAGGGGCTTGAAAAGGCGGCGCGAACACTAGGCGCCGGGCCGGTGCGGGTCTTTTTCACCGTGACCCTGCCCCTGGTGGTGCCGGGGATCATCACCGGGGTCATTCTAGCATTTGCGCGCAGCCTGGGCGAATTCGGCGCCACCATCACCTTTGTATCGAATATCCAGGGACAGACCCAGACGCTTCCTCTGGCCCTATACACCCTCACCCAGATGCCCGATGGGGAGCAGGCCGCCATGCGGCTTTGCATTATCGCGGTGGTAATTGCCATGGCGGCGCTGGTGGCCTCGGAAATTCTGGCCCGGCGCTTTACTTCACGCATTCAGGGATAGTGCCGGTGCTGGATATAAACGACAAGCGACACCAGGGAGACTTTCGGCTCGATGTGGCCTTTCGAACGCAGACTGCGGGGGTGACCGCGCTTTTTGGCCGATCGGGAGCCGGCAAGACATCGGTGATCAATATGGTGGCCGGCCTGATCCGTCCCCGGCATCCGGACGGATCAGGCC
>JBJKSK010000369.1:0-3020 GCA_046704125.1 Desulfobacterales bacterium
TCATCGGGACCCGAACAAACTCACGCTTTTCACTTTTTTCCGGACCTATCATCGCCCTTTTTAAAACCATCTCAAACCATTTTCAGCGCGCCTGAGAAAAAACAACCGGGATTTCTTTTGCCGCTAAAAAAGCAGATAAATTAAATCACCCGGCATTTGATCTGTAAACCGATCCGGTCATTTGCCTGTTGTGGGTCAGGATGCAGCGTGTCTTCATCATGTCGGTTTTCCGGCGGTTAACCGTGAAAAGACAACCACCACCCTGGGGTCGAATTGGCTGCCGGTGCCCTGGTCGATGATCGACAATATCTGGTCGGTGGGCATCCGTTTCCGATAGGTGCGATCCGATGCCATCGCATCGTAGGCATCGGCCACCGACAGCACCCGGGCCAACAGCGGAATTTGCTCCGCCTTTAGCCCGCGGGGATAACCCGTTCCGTCGAAGCGTTCATGGTGGCAGCGGATAATTTCCTGCTCCCTGCCCCACAGCCCCAGGTATCCAACAATATCGGCCCCGATGGTCGGATGCTGTTTGATCTTTTCGTATTCTTCTTCGGTCAACCGCCCTGGCTTGAGTAAAATATCGTCGGGGATGCCGATCTTTCCGATATCGTGCAACCGGCCGGCAAATTCGAGGATATCCAGCTCTTCCCGGGTGCATCCCAGTTCGTGGCCGATCTTCAACGCCAGTTCGGTGACCCGTGTGGAATGCTTTTGGGTATATTCGTCCCTGGCCTCGATGGCCTTGACAAAAGACTGGAGCGTGGCAAACAGATTTTCATAGATGTTTTCGTAGAGGGCCAGGTTTTCGATGGCGTTGGCTGCGTTCTGGGTTAAAAAGGACAAATAATACAGATCCTTTTCCGTAAACCTGACCGGCCCTTGCCGCACCATGGCCACCAGCACCCCGAACACCTTGTCCCGGATCTTGAGCGGCATGGCCATGAAGGAGGCGATGTCCGAAGGCAATAGACCGTTTCCGCCGTTTTCATGCACCAGCAGGGGCAGCTGGTCAGAGACCACTTCCATGACCGCGGCACTGAAAAGATCCTTTTGTGCGTCATGGGCTTCACCGGGGCTGTCCAGGGCGACCTGGACAGGGCGTGGCAAGGCATCGTTGGCCAGGTAAAACCGGGATTCGCTGGCGTGGGAAATTTCCGTTGCCAGTGAAACCAGCCGGGAGAAAACGGCCTCACTGTCACGAATCGTGGTAAAATCACCCATGATCCGGTTCACCACCTTGAGTTCCTCGACTTTGCCGAGCAACTCGGTGTTGAGTTGTTCCAGACGCCTTTTGCTGGCCACCTCTTTTTGAAGCAACACATTGTCCACAAACAGCTTCCGCTCCCGCAGCACCCGACGCAGACAAAGCTCCATCTGGTTGAGACTCACCGGCTTGATGAGAAAGTCCACCACCCCGTTTTTCAGCGTCTGGAGGGTGTTGTCCAAGGATGGAAACCCGGTCATGACGATAACCGGAATCGAGTTGTCTCGAATCCGAATGTGCTCGGCCAAATCCAGACCATCCATCTCGGGCATATTGATGTCGGTAAAGCAACAGTCGATTGGCTGATGCTTGAGGATTTCAATAGCCTCTTTGCCGTTGCGGGCCGTATTGACCTGGTAGCCCTTGTGTTGAAAATACTCTTTGGCGATATCGAGGATGCTTTGCTCATCGTCGACAATCAGTAACTTTTCGATCCGCTCACTGTCCATGATCTCAATTCGCCACCCGGGTTCAAAGATGGCCATATAGCTTGGATTTAATCCCGATACAACTCAGGCAAACGGGTTTTATCCTAAGACACTACCGATTTTAAAGCAAGTTGGATTTTCTTTCTTTCCACCCGGACATGAAACCGTCACTGCGCTCGCAGCAAAACTGCAAGCGATTATGAAGCCCTTTTCATGACTGAGAAGAAAAGCCCTTGACGAACATCGGCCCGCGACGGTAAAAAATGCGCCCAGAATTTTCATGCCGACACGATCCATCGGAAAAACCTTTAGGCTGCTGCCAAAATCCAGTCAAGAAAACCATCATGCCATATGACACCCGAAAGAAACCCGGAAGCGATGCGGCGCTAAGAATCTGCATGCTCAGTTACCGGAGCAATCCCCACTGTGGCGGCCAGGGGGTATACGTCCGCAACCTCGCCAGGGCGCTTTCGGACCTGGGCCACCGGGTGGATGTCGTATCCGGGCCGCCAACGCCAGATATCGACGATGACATCACCCTGCACTATCTGCCGGGGCTTGACCTTTACAATCCCGAGCAGCTTTTCCGGACCCCTTCGGCAGCGGAACTGGCCGATCCGATCAACCTGATCGAATGGCTGGGGGTTTCTACCATGGGATTTCCCGAACCATTGACCTTTGGCATGAGAGCCCACCGGTTCATCCGCAGGCACGCCACGCGCTACGATGTGGTTCACGACAATCAAAGCCTGTCCTACGGCGTACAGGCCATCGGAAGCCTGCTGCCCACGGTGGCCACCATCCATCATCCCATCACCGTGGACCGGGATATTGCCGTGCGTTCGGTACGCTCCCTGTGGAAAAAAGCCAAGCATCTGAGATGGTATTCATTTATCGGCATGCAAAAAAGGGTCGCACGCCGGCTGTCGCGCATCATCACGGTTTCCAGGTGCGCCGGAAAAGACATCGGAAACGCCTTCCATATTCCAGAGCACCGTTTGCGTGTGGTACCAAACGGAATCGACACCAAGCTTTTCAGGCCCATGACCCACATCGATCGGGAAGCCAACCGCATCATCGTCACCAACAGCGCCGACATTCCCCTAAAAGGCCTGTATTATCTGCTGCACGCCGTCTATGACCTGTCCAGAAGCCGGGAGATCCGACTTGTTGTGGTGGGAACACCCAAAAAAAACGGCGGCATCCTGCGCCTGATTTCCCAGCTGGGCATCGGCTCACGGGTTACCTTCACCGGACGGCTCGACAATGAAGCCTTTGTCCGGGAATACGCCCGGGCCTCGGTGGCCGTGGTGCCTTCGGTGTAT
>JBJKSK010000370.1:0-4690 GCA_046704125.1 Desulfobacterales bacterium
CATCAATACAGGCCGTGAAAAATTAACCCGAATGATCCTTCGGCAGGCCAAGCCCAAACTGGAAAAATTCGGCATCGCCCTCGTGAACGTTAAAATCAAAAGAATCAACTACGTCCCAGAGGTTCAGAAGTCGGTGTATGCTCGTATGATTGCCGAGCGCAAGCAGATCGCCGCAAAATTTCGTTCGGAAGGCAAAGGCGAGGCTGAAAAAATCATTGGAGAAAGGGATCGGGATCTCAAGCAGATCAGCTCGGAAGCTTATCGGAAGGCCCAGGAGATCATGGGAAAAGCCGATGCCCAGGCCACAAAGATCTATGCCCAGGCCTATGGCGTCGATCCTGATTTTTATTCTTTTACCAAGACCCTGGAAACTTATGCGGTGGCACTGGGCAAGCACACGTCCATAGTTTTGTCTACGAATTCGGAATTTCTCAAATACCTGAAGGCCTACAATCCCCCGACGTCAAAACCATAACGGCTCCACGCGCGGTGGCCCTTTCCGGTCCACCGCGCAGGGCGCCGGAAGCGCTTAGCCGCTCACCAAACCAGAAAGCACCGGCAGATGACCCTGCCCGGTGCTTTTCGTTGAACCGTATCCAAAAGAGATTCCAGGCATTATTTACCCTTGCGTCTCTGATGTCGCGTGCGGGCCAGCAGTTTGCGGTGCTTGTGGCGTCTCATCTTCTTTCTTCGCTTTTTGATGACGCTACCCAAAAAATCACCCCCATTCCCTTGAATTTTGACCGAACGTGTCCTCATGGTCGTTTATCGTCGCTTGCCATCTACCATTGATTCAAGATGGTTGTCCATAGTTTTTTAATTCCGCATCGGTGGTTGATCCCGACCCTGGCATGTGATACAAAAATGGCGGCGAAGGACAAAATTCGGTATTCAGGAAACCCCCATAGGGTATTGGCCGGGCCGCCAGGCTCAAGTCACCGTCTCAACTGGAGGCAGATCCCGGTTTTCATGGAAACCCCGCCCACTTCACTGGAAATTCAAGTCGTCAACACCGCCGTGACCATGGCCGAAGAGTTGGTCAGCAACTATTACAAGTTGTCAGCCAATCAGTGGTTGCGACTCAACTACGATATCCAGACGCTATCGGATCTGAGCCCCGAGGAGATCGTGGATGGGCCCTTTGCACAGATTGTTCGCTACCATGGCCAACGCAAAAACACGAGCCTGGGGACATCCGGATATGATTTTTACAAGATCTGCATCCAAGACCACACCATTGCCGCCACCCTGAAAAAAAATAGCCTCTTGCTGTTTCCGTTTTCACTTTATGTCATCACCCATGAGTTGGTCCACATCGTGCGTTTCAAAAAGTTTCTCCAAAACTTCGACGCCTCTCCCGAAGAGCGTCTCGCCGAGGAAACGCGCGTGCATGCCATCACCCACCAGATTCTGATCCCCGTCAAAGTCACCGGGCTTTCCGAGGTCCTTGAATTCTACCAAAACTGGCATTCTCCCATGGACCATCTGCAAAGCTCCTGACCTGAAAAAAGTGGCCTTGTTCGCCTTGACAACATGGAAACCGATCCTATTTTAGCAGTGTTGCCGGTTCCCGCCAAAGGCCGGCAGACCTGCAGAAAGGGTGCACCCGCGGCTCTGTCTGCTGGATAATGTTTGACATCCAGTTTCACAGGAGGTTTGCCAAGATGCCCATTTACGAATACGAGTGCGTGCAATGCGGACAAATGCAAGAAGCAATCCAGAAATTTTCAGACCCCCCGCTGACCACGTGCAACCACTGCAACGGAAAACTTCACAGACTTATCTCCCAGAGCAGTTTCCACCTCAAGGGAAGTGGATGGTATGTTACGGATTACGCGAATAAATCCAAATCGACATCGGCTCCCTCCGCAGAAAGTAAAGAAACGAAAAGCGGCAAATCAACAGAATCCGCGACGTCCCATGAAAAGTCCTCCGACTGACAGTGAAAATTTTGACTTTTTGTCCATTGCTGCCTTTACAAAAATAGTTGCATGATTATAGTTCCCGGATAAATAAAACGCCCCGAAGCTTTGGCTGAACTCTCTGCCGGCGTTAGTGCCCGGCGGGTTCAATCATACCTTATTTTCCAATGAAAAAGGAGAAATTGCACCATGAAACTGAGACCGTTACAGGACCGACTTTTGGTAAAGCGTGTTGAAGAAGAGACCACGACCAAGGGGGGGATCATCATCCCCGATTCCGCCAAAGAAAAGCCGGCGGAAGGCATCGTCATTTCCGTGGGAAATGGTAAGCTGAACGAAGACGGGAAACGCATTGCCCTGGAGCTGAAAAAAGACGATCACGTTCTGTTTGGAAAGTATTCCGGTACGGAAGTCAAAATCGATGGCGAGGAATATCTCATCATGCGAGAAGATGATATTCTTGGTGTGATCGAAAAATAACATTTTTCAAACCTTTTTATATATGGAGGAGATATCACTATGGCCAAAGTAATTAAGTACAATGTCAAAGCACGCGAATCGATGCTCAACGGAGTTCGAAAATTGGCTGACGCCGTGGTCGTGACTCTGGGTCCCAAAGGCCGAAACGTTGTCATCGACAAGTCCTGGGGCTCTCCCACGGTGACCAAGGATGGCGTTACCGTCGCCAAAGAAATCGAACTGGAAGACAAGTTCGAGAACATGGGCGCCCAGATGGTCAAGGAAGTCGCCAGCAAGACCAGCGACATGGCCGGTGACGGCACCACCACGGCTACTGTGCTGGCCCGCGCCATCTATGAAGAAGGCCAGAAACTGGTGGCCGCCGGTAATAATCCAATGGCCATCAAGCGCGGCATCGACAAGGCCGTCGAGGTGGCTGTCAAGGAACTGCATAAGATGAGCAAGCCGACCAAGGATCAGCGCGAAATCGCTCAGGTCGGCACCATTTCCGCCAACAACGATGAGACCATCGGCAACATCATCGCCGAGGCCATGAATAAAGTCGGCAAGGAAGGGGTCATCACCGTCGAAGAAGCCAAATCCATGGAAACCACTTTGGAGGTGGTCGAAGGGATGCAGTTCGACCGCGGCTATCTTTCCCCCTATTTTGTCACCGACACCGAAAAAATGACCGCCTCTCTCGACGATCCCTACATCCTGATCAACGAAAAGTAGATCAGCAACATGAAGGATCTGCTCCCGGTGCTCGAGCAAGTCGCCAAGATGGGCAAGCCCCTGCTGATCATCGCCGAAGACGTCGACGGCGAAGCACTGGCCACCCTGGTAGTCAACAAATTGCGTGGCACCCTGCATGTGGCCGCCGTCAAGGCGCCCGGTTTCGGTGACCGCAGAAAAGCCATGCTGGAAGACATCGCCATTCTCACCGGCGGACAGGTGGTCTCCGAAGATCTGGGCATCAAGCTTGAAAATCTGGCCCTGACGGATCTTGGCAAAGCCAAACGCGTGTCCATCGACAAGGATAACACCACCATCGTGGATGGTGCCGGCTCCCGTTCCGCACTGGAAGGCCGGGTCAAGCAGATTCGTGCCCAGATCGAGGAAACCACCTCGGACTACGATCGTGAAAAACTCCAAGAGCGGCTGGCCAAGCTCATCGGCGGTGTCGCCGTCATTAACGTGGGCGCTGCTACCGAAACCGAGATGAAGGAAAAGAAAGCCCGCGTGGAAGACGCGTTAAACGCCACCCGGGCCGCCGTCGAAGAGGGCATTGTCCCCGGCGGTGGTGTGGCGCTGGTGCGCTGTCTCGATGCCCTGGAAAAGATCAAGATCAAGTCCGAGCAAAAGCTTGGTGTCAAGGTGGTTATGCGCGCTATCGAAGAACCCCTGCGTCAGATTGCCAACAACGCCGGCGGTGAAGGCTCCGTGGTCATCGATAAGGTGAAAAACAGCGAAGGTGCCTTCGGTTACAACGCCGACACCGACGTCTATGAAGATCTGATTGCCGCAGGCGTCATCGATCCGACCAAGGTGGTTCGATTTGCTCTGCAAAACGCGGGCAGCGTTGCTTCCCTGATGCTGACCACTGAAGCCATGGTGGCCGATAAGCCAGAAGAAAAGGCTGAACCGGCCATGGGCGGCGGCGCCGGTGGCATGGGTGGCATGGGTGGCATGGGCGGCATGGGCGGCATGATGTAAGACGATCTGTATTCCCATCGGCATTTTGAGCTTGCTTTTGTGCTGGGCACGCGCTTGAAACCGGGATGGGAAAAGCGGCCCAAGTCATCCAAAAACCCCCGTGAGTCAAGGACTCGCGGGGGTTTTTTGCGTTTAAGCGTCGAACCAAACTTTGGGCAGACTTTCATCAAGCCTCTGATAAGCCTTGACAAATCATCCAATTGAAGCCTATGACCAGAGCTAAATGCATCTGAAAGCAGCGTTTCCGGACAAAAAAACGGTTTTCCAGTCATGAAACGATTTAAATGGGGGATGGGTATGGGCAACAGTTGTCTTCGGGCCTTAGTGGCGGGCTGTATCAGTGCCATCCTCGTTTCCGGCGGCGCCTGGGCCGCAGGCGACGTCCACGTAAAACAGGAAACCGGGTTTTACTATACGATCCAAAAAGGGGATACACTCTGGGATCTCTCCCGGCGGTTTATGGACTCTCCCTGGGTCTGGCCGGAACTTTGGAAGGAAAACAGCCAGATTGCCAACCCCAACTGGATTTATCCCGGTGAGCGGATCCGCCTGTTTCAGCGAAAAAGCGCAGTGACTTTGAAAACACCCCCAGC